>NZ_APNH01000001.1:1265000-1527774 GCF_040361275.1 Salinisphaera sp. T31B1
CGAATCACGGCATGCATATCCCCGTAATGACGCCCCACATCCTTGAGCCGGTGGCCCAGCGCCTGTAGGCTGCTGATCGTCGCCGGCGACAGTGCCCCGGGTTCGTACTCGACCTGATCGGGCAGATACTGGTGGTGATAGCGCTTGTGGCCGACCACGCTTGCGGCATCGCCGCCGTGGGCGAAGTCGAGTACGCCCAGCAACACCATGGATATGATCCGGCTGCCACCGGGCGTACCAAGGGCGATCTCACGCTCGGGCCCGATCACGAAGGTCGGCGTCATGCTCGACAACGGCCGCTTGCCGGGCGCGATCGAGTTGGCTTCGGTGCCAACCAGGCCGTAGCCGTTTGGGGTCAGCGGTTTCGCGGCGAAGTCGTCCATCTCGTCGTTGAGAAACACGCCGGTGCCGGCGGCCACCATGCCCGAGCCGAAAGGAAAATTGACCGACAGGGTCGCGGCCACGCGATTGCCCTGGCCGTCGATGATGGAAAAATGGGTGGTATCGGTGCCGGCGCTGGTATAGCCGGCGGTCACCGGGGCGAGTTCGTCGCTATGGGTGGCTCGATCCATGCGGATGCCCGTGCGCAGCCCCGCGGCATAGCTTTTGTCGGCCAGCCGAGCCAGCGGCATGTCCACGAAATCGGGATCGCCCAGATACTGGGCGCGGTCCCGATAAGCGCGGCGCATGGCCTCGATGGTTACGTGTCGCCGCTGGACATCATCCAGCTGGGCCCAGTCGAAACCTTCCAGGATGTTGAGTGCTTCGACGAGCACCGGCCCCCCGGAGGACGGCGGCGCCGCGGAGACGATCGTAAAATCCCGCTCGTTGGCTCGGTAATGGCCGACGACAGGCTCGCGTTCGACCGCGCGATAGTCGGACAGGTCCTGACGTGTCCAGATGCCGCCGGCCGACCGCACGGCCTCGACCAGTTGCCGGGCCACGCGGCCCGCGTAGAAGCCATCGTGCCCATGGTCGGCCAGCGCTTTAAGTGTAGCCGCGAGATCGGGCTGTCTGAGGATCGTGCCTTCGGCCAGCGGCTGGCCGGCGTCGTCGAGAATCAGTGCCGCACTGGCCGGATGCCGGGCGAGAACCTCGGCACGATAGCCGGCGAGTTTGCGCATATGCGCATTGATCGGGAAACCCTCGCGTGCCAGTCGGATCGCGGGTGCCAGATCGGTGGCGAGATCCAGTGCACCGTAGGTCTCGGCGATATGCACGAGCGCGGCGGGCTCGCCGGGAATACCGGCCGCGAGCGCGCCATCGCGCGAGGCGTGTTCGATGAAGCGGCCGTCGTCGTCCAGATACATGTCATGGTCGGCCGCTGCGGGGGCTTTTTCGCGACCGTCGACCATGATGTCGCGCTGGTCCGAGGCGCTGTGAAGCAGCCAGAATCCGCCGCCGCCGAGCCCGGAGCTCTGCGGCTCGACCACCGCCAGGGCAGCCGATACGGCGACCGCCGCGTCGAAGGCGTTGCCGCCCTTGGCCAGAATCTCCATGCCGGCGGCCGTGGCCGCCGGGTGGGCGCTGGAAATGCCGGCCTCGGTCGGAGGGGCGGCCTGGCTGGCCGCAGACACGGCGACCAGCAACGAAAACACGATCAGACGGGCAGGGCGACGCATGGTTGTGCCAACGACGAAGCGGATGCGCGCAACGATACCGCGTCGATCGTCTGCGGCCAACGCTCGATCGGCTTCGCGGCAACGATCGCCGACAAAGGCGTCAGCCGCCGGTCTTCTCGTGCAGCTTGTCGGCCACCAGACTCGGGACCAGCCCGCTGATACGACCGTCGAGGAAGGCGATTTCGCGCACCAGCGTCGACGATATATGGGCGAACTCCGGTGACGGCGCAAGGAAGATGGTATCGACCTGCGGGGCCAGATGCCGGTTCATCACCGCCATCTGTTTTTCGTACTCGTAGTCACCGACCCCTCGCACGCCGCGTACCAGTACGCGTACATCGTGCTGGCGGGCGAAATCCACGATCAGGCCCGAGACCGGCATGACGACCACGTTGTCGACGTCGGCGAGCACGCGCTTGGCCAGCTCGACCCGTTCCTCGTGGTCGAATATCGATTTCTTCGAGGCGTTGCTGGCCACCGCCACGATCAGCTCGGCGAACATGCCCGCCGCCCGGCGAATGACGTCGGCATGGCCATTGGTGATCGGATCGAATGTGCCGGTATAGGCGGCACGGATGTGTTTGGGATCATTCATGGGGCGGTATCTTCGCTATCTGGGCGAATACGTGCAAGACAATAGCCGACCGCGCCGGTCTGCTTGTCGCGCAGAATCTCGAATCCATTGGCTAGACAGGCCTGCACGCGCTCGCGCTCGGCGCGCGGATATTCGACATAGAGCTGCGTATGAGCGCCCAGATACGGCCGCAGCCGGCTCAGGATTGCCGCGTGCAGTTGTGCTGCGAACGGTGGGTCGATGAACACGATATCGGGCGCGCGACCGGCGTTCGGATGCCAGGCCAGGGCATCCGTTTGCCGGACCTCGGCGCGTGGCTCGGCCCCCAGCACGCGCAGTGCGTCCCGGATCGCGCCGGCCGCCTCGGCGTTGTGCTCGACGAACACTACGCGCCGCGCCCCACGCGAGAGTGCTTCCAAGCCGAGCGCGCCGCTGCCGGCGAACAGATCGATACAATCGGCGCCCTCGATACGCGCAGCGAGCCAGTTGAACAGGGTCTCGCGGATCCGATCGCCGGTCGGACGCAGCCCGTCGAGCCGGGCGACCGGCAGCCGGCGGCCGCGCCACTGGCCGCCGATGATGCGCAGCGTCGAGGCCGGGCCCGGGCCGGTACGTCGGCGCGGCCCGGCCGGTGTCGCCCGGCCCCTCATGCGCAGGCGCGCAGGACCGGCAAACGCGCGTGCATGCCGACTACTGGCTCTGCTGGGTGCCGCCGACGGTGATCGCGTCGACCTTGAGCGTGGGTTGACCGACGCCGACCGGCACGCTCTGGCCGTTTTTGCCGCAGACACCGATGCCCGAGTCCAGCGCCCAGTCGTTGCCGACCATCGAGATGCGCTCGAGCACGTCCGGGCCGTTGCCGATGAGCGTAGCGCCCTTGATCGGCGCGCCGACCTTGCCGTTTTCGATTCGATAGGCCTCGTCGGCAGAGAACACGAAGTTGCCGGAGGTGATATCGACCGAACCGCCGGAGAAGTTCACGGCATAGATGCCGTCATCCACCGAGGCGATGATGTCCGCCGGCGCCGAGTCACCCGGGCGCAGATAGGTATTGGTCATGCGCGGCATGACCGTATGCGCATACGACTCGCGACGGGCATTGCCGGTGGCGGCCATGCCCATGAGGCGGGCGTTGTGCTTGTCCTGCATGTAACCGGTCAGCACGCCGTCCTCGATCAGCGTGTTGGCCGCGGCCGGCGTGCCTTCATCGTCGATCGCCAGCGACCCGCGCAGGTTGTCGAGCGTGCCGTCATCGACCACCGTGCACAGATCCGATGCCACCTTCTGGCCGATGCGCCCGGCATAGTTGGACGAACCGCGTCGGTTGAAGTCGCCCTCCAATCCGTGGCCGACCGCTTCATGGAGCAACACACCGGGCCAGCCGTTGCCCAGCACCACCGGCAGGCTGCCGGCCGGCGCGGCCTCGGCCTGCAGGCGTACCAGGGCACGGCGGACCGCCTCGGTCGCATAGCCGGCCACGCGATCGCCGTCGAGGCTGAAATAGTCGTAGCCCATACGGGCGCCGCCGCCGGCGGAGGCCGATTCGCGCACGCCGTTCTCCTCGACCTGAACGGATACGTTCACGCGGACCAGCGGACGTACGTCACCGGCGAGTGTGCCGTCGCTCGCGGCCACCAGCATGGTGTCCGACGAGCCGGCCAGGGAGACGGTTACACGCACCACGCGCGGGTCGGCGTCGCGCGCGATCCTGTCGGCATGATGCAACAGCGCGACCTTGGCATCGGCATCCAGCGTGGCGGCCGGATCGATCGGCCGGTAGCGGGCGATCGCCCCGCCGTGGGCAGGCGTCAGCGCGTGTGCGACGCCGCTACGGCCGGAGCGGGCAATGGCCGCGGCCGCCTTCGAGGCCTGGGTGAGCGCCGGGAATGCCAGTTCGTCGGCATAGGCGAAGCCGGTCTGCTCGCCGGCCAGCGCGCGCACGCCCACGCCCTGGGCGGTGGAGGCGCCGGCGTTTCGGACTACCCCGTCTTCGAGCAACCAGGTTTCGTTTTTCAGAATCTGGAAATACAGGTCGGCGTAATCCACGCCCGGGACCATCAGCGCGGCCAGGGTCGCCTCCAGCTGATGGGCGTCGATGCCGGCCGCGCCGAGCAGGGTATCGCTTGCGATATCGATTGCGTTGTTCATGGGCTCAGGTTATCACCGCTGCGGGCGGCCAGTGGCTTGTGCATGAAGACCCGATCACGGCCGTGCTCGCGGCCTCGCTCGGTCTCGATGAAGCCGAGGCTGGCGTACAGGGCCTGGTTTTCGGTCATCAGGGCATGGGTGTACAGATGGATATGGTCATGGCCGGCCCGACGTGCAAGGGTTTCGGCGTATCCGATCAGTGCGCGACCGATGCCGCAGCCCTGGGCCACGGGGTCGACCGCGACGTTGTCGAGCCAGAAGCAGGGCCCGCTCGCACGGACCGCGACCAGGCCGCGGATCGTATCCTCGATAACGGCCACGAATATGCCGCCGTTCGCCACCGCGCAACGATAGTCCACCGCCAGCGGGGCCGGTGGCTGCGGCAGGCGCGCGAGATAGGGCCGGTAGGCGGCCCGCACGACCTGACCGATCGACGTGCTGTCGTCGATGATTGCCGGGCGGATACGCATACCGGGCCGATCGCGGACGCGGGACGGTTAGAGCGTGAGAATCGTGGAACCGGTGGTCTGACGGTCGGCCAGCGCCTGCTGGGCCGCGCCCGCGTCTTCCAGAGGGAAGCGCTGGCCGATACGAATCTTGACGTCGCCGGATTCGATCACGCCAAACAGGTCGTCGCACATCATCTCGAAGCGCTCGCGTGTATCGGCATAGCCGCCCAGGCTCGGCCGGGTTACGAACAGCGAACCGCCCTTGTTGAGCTCGACCAGATTCACGCCCTCGACCGGGCCCGACGCGTTGCCGAACGACACCATCAGTCCCCGCGGCGACAGACAGGCCAGCGAGTCGGTCCAGGTATCGCGTCCGACCGAATCGTAGACGACCGGGACCATGGCGCCGTCGGTCAGCTCGCGTACCCGCTCGGGCACCGATTCACGCGTGTAGTCGATGGTCATCCAGGCACCGTTGCGCTTGGCGATATCGGCCTTTTCGTCCGACGAGACCGTGCCGATGACGTGCGCGCCCAGCGCGTGCGCCCACTGACAGGCGATCGATCCGACCCCGCCGGCGGCCGCATGGAACAGGATCGTGTCGTCTTCGCCCACGCTATAGGTCTGGCGGATCAGATACTGGACGGTCAGGCCCTTGAGCATGGCCGCGGCCGCGGTCTCGAAATCGATCGCGTGCGGCAGGGCGATGACGTTCGCGGCCGGCATGACCACGAAATCGGCATAGGCGGCCCGCGGGCCCTGGGCATAGGCCACGCGATCGCCTTCGGCGAAATCCTCGACGCCTTCGCCGACGGCCTCGATCACCCCGGCGCCCTCGGTGCCCAGCCCACTGGGCAGCTCGCTCGGATACAAGCCGGTACGGAAATAGATATCGATGAAATTCAGGCCGACCGCGCGGTTGGCGATACGGACTTCACCGCGGCCCGGGGCAGCCGGTTTGACGTCGGTCAGTTCCAGCACCTCGGGGCCGCCCGTGCGGCGGAATTGAATCTGTCGGGCCATGTCGGCTCCTTGGGTTCGTACTCGAAGGGTGTGTGTTCAGGCCAGGCGCCGATGTGACAGGCAGGGGAAACCGCCGCGCACCTCGGTCTGACGATTGCGATCGATCTCGGCGATGACTACCTCGTTGGCCTCGGAGCGGGCTTCGGCGATGACCTGTCCCCACGCATCGACGACCAGGCTGTGGCCATAGGTACGGCGACCGCTGGCATGGTGGCCGGCCTGGTTGGGCGCGACCAGCGTGACCAGATTCTCGATCGCGCGGGCACGGGCCAGCACATGCCAGTGCGCTCGACCGGTGGTATGGGTGAACGCCGACGGCGCCACGATGATTTCGGCGCCGGCGGCCGACAGCGCGCGATAGAGCTCGGGAAAACGCAGGTCGTAGCAGACCGTCAGTCCGATACGCCCGAACGGGCTGTCGAGCACTACCGGTGCGATCTCGCCGGCCACGAAGGTCGCCGACTCCCGATAGGCCTCGCGCGAGTCGGGCAGGCCGACATCGAACAGGTGAATCTTGTCGTAGCGGGCCACGCGCTGACCGCGATCGTCGTAGACCAGACAGGCGGCATAGACCCGGTCCGGCTCGGGGCTGGCCAGCGGGATCGTACCGGCAACGATCCACAACCCCAGCTCGGCCGCGGTTTCAGCCAGAAAATCCTGGATCGGCGTGGCGCCGTTGCCGGCCCCGTCGGGTTCGGCCACACCGAGCTTGTCGGTTTCATGCGCGCCCATCAGCGCGAAGTTCTCGGGCAGCACCGCGAGCGTTGCGCCCTGGTCGGCCGCGTGTCGCAACAGGTCGGCGGCGCGCGCCAGATTGGGCGCAACCTCGCCGAGCGAGTTCATCTGAATGGCGGCGATGCGCGGGGTGTCATGAGCAGGCATGTTCGATCTCTCGGCGGCATGCCCGGTCGACGAAATCTCGACCGGGCCAGCACATGGTTCATGGCTCGGGGCTGGGTTCGGCGCTCGGCTCGCTGATCGTCGGGTCGTCCCAGCTGCCCTTCAGGGTATACGCGATGCTGGAAAATTTCTGTATGGGTTTCTTGAACAGTTCCTGGAAGGCAAAAACGGCGGCACCGACCAGCGGCCCGCCGATCACACCGGAGGCGATCGCCACGCCGCTGCCCAGTTTGGGCATGATCGTCACGCGCTCGTCGTAGTCGCGGGCGGCCAGACCGATACGGCCACTCATGCGAATCTTGGACGACGGGGTCTCGATGGTCACACCGTCGCTGTATGCGTTGCCGTGGGCAAGATCGAAGCGGGCCCGGATGCTGTCGAAGGCCATGCCTTCGTCGACGACATCGCGAAAATCCAGCCGCAGCCGGCGCGGCAACACATACAGGTTCATCAGGCCGAGCACGCGCGCCGCACCCGGTTCGACTGACAGCAGCGTGCCATCATCCAAGGCCAGCGAGACCTCGCCGTCGAGTGCGCGCAGATCCAGGCCGGCCCGATTCGGGGCGATGGCCAGCCGGGCATGCACGTCGGCCGTACGCGCCCGCAGGGTCGGCACATAGCCGAGCGTTCGCATCAGCCGAGCCAGCCCGTGGCCCTGAAGCCGAGTCTCGGCGTTGGCCCGGGTCAGGCCGTTGTCGACCAGCCAGCGACCGGTGGTCCGGCCGGTCAGTGCACCGTCGCTCAGTTCGAAGCCATCCAGCTGCCAGCCGCCGGGCAGGGCACTGGCCTGTATGTCGGCATGGCCGAAATCGGTGTCATCGACTACCACCTGGGCGACCCGGATATCCAGGCGCGGCAGTTCGTCGGGCGAGACCCCCTGCCAGATCACGGTCGAATCATCGACCACCGGCGGTGCCGCGTCCGGCGCGCGGGTCTTGAGCGCCAGTCGGGCCAGGCTGCCGCTGATACCGACCCGCCCGTGGGCCGGTTGCGCCCAGATGATCTGGCCCTGAGTGTTCGGCCCTTCGAAGTCGACCCGCCAGCCGGGTGCGGCGCTGGTGGGCTGGGCCCGGACCTGGACGGACTCGAAATAACGATTGTCCAGCGTCAGCCGATCGGTGGTCAGATCGCCGCCAATGAAGGCCAGCGACGAGGTGCTGCCGGTCGCGCCGGCCGCGGCGTCGGCCTCGTCGAGCTGGGTACGAACGACGTTGAACCAGCCGATGCCGTCCAGCGAGCGCGCATGCCCGCCGATCCAGATGCCATCCACGTCTGGCGGCGTCACCGCCCGATCGCCGACCCGCGCCTGGATACGCTGCGGCTGACCGTCGGCCAGCCGCAGATCGACGTCCAGGCGTTGGTCGTAGTCGACATCGATACGGCGGGCGTCCGGAGCAACCGTGATCTTCAACGGCGCGGGGGTGGCCGCGGGCTTGGTCAACGGGTCGGGCAGCGACAACGCCAGACCGGTCAGGTCGCTGGTCATGACCACCGGCGAGAGCTCACCGCTGCGGGCAATATCGAACGCCACGCGGGCCCGGGTGCGGCCGCGGCCGTAGCGCAGCCAGGGCCGCGGCAGATAATGGGCCAGGGCCTCGGCGTCGTCGGGCAGCGATATCGTGCCTTCCGAGACGATGCGCTGACGGCCGTTGGCCAGTGCCTGGATGTGGGTGTTCAGCTCGACGCCGAGCAGGCGGCCCTTGAGCCCGCTCGCGTTGAGACCGCGGCCGTCGAACGACAACCGGCCCGTGATGTCTTCGATCGGGCCGGGCAGCACGGCCTGGCGCAGCGTATTGCCGTGGGCTGTGATCTGCCCCTTGACGTCGACCTCTCCGAGGCCCGGTTTGAGTGGAATACGCAGGTCGAGGGCCAGGTCCGCCGGGCCGGTGATCTTCACCGCTTCGACAAGGCGGGCGAACTTGTCACGCAGCGGAGAGGCGACCAGGAACGACAGCATCCGGTCGGCCGGGGCGCGGCGAGCGCCGCCGTCGAGCATGAGCACGGGTTCGCGAACGTTGGCGATGCGACCGGTCGCCGGGCCAATGGCCGTATCCAGCATGCGCGCTTCGGCCACGTCGACGCGCAGATCGTCGCCGTCGAGCGTGAGCGTGCCGCGGGCGTCCTCGAGCGCGGGCCAGCCGGGCTTGTAGTCCACGTCGACCCCGTCGCCGGCCAGGGCCAGATGGAAGCGCTCGCCCTCGGCGGGCTGGGCGAATGGGAAGCGCTCCAGCGATCCGCTGACGGCCAGATCGGCCGATGTCAGACGCCCGGCGGTGATGGCCTTGCCCAGCCAGTCGCGCAGACGGTCGTTGGGCAGATCATCGGCCTGGGGAATCCGTTTGAGCAGGCGTACGACATCTGGCGCGCTGGCATGGCCAGTGATATCCACGATCGGCGCGCCCGTTGCCGGCAGGATCACCGACCCGGCTGCCTCCACACTGGCTTCGCCGGTGGTCAGCGCCAGACGGCGTGCATCGATACGCCAGCGATCCTCGTCGTCGCGGTGCCAAGACAATGCCCCGTCGAAATCGTCCACGGCCAGTTCGCCGCGCAGGTATCGGGCCACCGCCAATGGGCCGTGCCCATTGTGTAAGGCCAGTTCGTGATGACCGTCGCGCTGGTAGTAGGTGCCGTCGACCGGCCCGGCCGACACGCGCGCGTCATCGATCGTCAGGCCGGCGAAATCGAAGCCGAGCTGCAGCGGCCGGGCACGGGCTGCGACCAGATGCAGGTTGTCCACTTCCGCACTCAAGTGCGTATCGGCCAGACGCGGGAACAGACGTCGGGCCCGCGCGAACACGGCCTCGACCGGCGGATGACGGACATCCATTCGCAGCGCGCTCCGGTCAGGGTCGATACGCCCGGAAATACGTGTTTGTGCCAAGCCGGGTAGCTCGCCCTGCAGATCGCGCACGACAAACCGCAGCCCCTCGACACGTTCGGAGGTCGGCTGATCGGCCGACGGTCCAACGGCCTCGATATTGGCCTTGAGTGCGGGCAAAAGCGGGCGGTCGTCTTTGGTGTCGTCTACCGCGGTGAGTGCGAGGCGCGCATCGCCGCGGCGAATATCGCCGTCGGCCAGCCGTAGATCGATGCGGGCGGTCAGCCGACCGCCGCGCAGGCGTGAGGTCAGGCGTTCGTCCAGCCGCTCGTCGGCTCGGGCCAGCGCGGCCAGGCCCAGCCCATCGACGGTCAGATGCAGCCTGCCGCGCTGTGGATCGGGCAGACGGCCAGTGAATTCGCCGCTCGTCCGTGCGTCGCCGAACCAGTCCGGGCCGGTGGCGGCGGCCTGCCAGCGAAGCCGGCCGTCCCGATCCCGCCAGCTCAGCGAGGCCGGGTTCAGGTGGGCCCGGCCCCCGGGCAGCCGCGGCGAGCGGACATCGATATCGGCATCGTCGATTCTTGCCCGGGAAAGCACATCGCGCAATTGGGCGACGGCGTCCCAGTCCAGTGGTGGGTCGCCAGGGCGCGACCAGTGAACCAGCCGCGGCCGGCCGTTGTCGTCCAGCCGTACGGCAAGCTTCGGGCTGTCGATGGCCAGGCCTTCGGGCAGGCGGCGGCCGGCGATCAGCGCGCGATAGCCGAACTCCAGGCCCAGGTGTTCGGCCACCACGGCCGGCTGTTGCTGGCCGTGACGGGTCACGCTGACGTCGCGCAGCTGTAGTACCGGGCCACGCCAGCGCCAGCGCAATTCGATCGCGCCGATTTCGATATCGGCATCGATACGGTTGCCGATGCGCTCGGCCAGCGCGTTGCGATAAGCGGGCACGAAATGATCGATCAGGCGTACGCCACCGACCAGCAGGCCGGCCAGAATGACCACGCCGGCGAGCGTGATCACCAGTATGCGTTTGATCAGAAGGCGCGGCATGACAGGGGCTTACGGCGTGGCGGCGGCATAGCGGAACCGGCCGGGCGCCCCATCGCGCGCGCCGCGCTTGTCCCGCGCGATGAGCTCACAGCTTACAGCACCACCAGATCGAACTGCTCGGGCGTATAGAGGGATTCGGCCTGTAGACGCACGCCCAGGCCCGTGTCGCGGCAGACCGCGTGAAAGGCCTCGGCCAGCTCGTCGAGCAGCAGGCCGATGATGTCGGGAGCCGCCAGTATCAGCAGCTCGGTGGTGCCGTTGCTGCGCGCCAGCCGGGTCATTTCGCGGAACATGGCAAAGCAGACGGTTTCGCCGGTCTTGATGAAGCCGCGCCCGGCACAGGCCTCGCAATCGGCACACATCAGGTGCTGTAGCGAATCCCGGGTGCGTTTTCGAGTGACCTCGACCAGGCCCAGCGGCGAGATCGCGCCGACGGTGGTCTTGGCCGGGTCGGCATCGAGCGCGGCGGTGAGGGCGGCGAGCACCTGCTGCTTGTGATCGGCATCGACCATGTCGATGAAGTCGATGACGATGATGCCGCCGAGGTTGCGCAGCCGCAGCTGGCGGGCCACCGTATGCGCGGCTTCGATATTGGTGCGCAGTACGGTCTGTTCGAGGCTGCGCGTGCCGACATAGCCGCCGGTATTCACGTCGACCGTGACCATGGCCTCGGTCTGTTCGATGATGAGGAATCCGCCCGAGCGCAACGGCACCTTGGGCTGCAGGGCACGCTCGATGGCGTCCTCGACCCCGTACTGGGAGAACAGCGGCACGTCCTTGGTGTAGTGCACGGCGCGATCGGTGAATTCCGGCGCGAAACGCCGCGTGAAGTGCTGCATCTCGCGCCAGGCATCGGCGTCGTCGATGGCGATCGAGGCCACGTCGGGGGTCAGCAGGTCGCGCAGCATGCGAATCGGCAACGGCAGATCACCATAGAGCAGCGTGCGCGGCGCCACCGTCCGGCTCTGGGCCTGGATGTCGTGCCAGACCGTGGCAAGAAACCGCATGTCGGCGGCCAGCGCATGATGCGGCGCGCCGTCGCCGACCGTGCGCACGATGAAGCCGCCGGTCAGACCGAGTTCGGCGCGCAACCCCGAGACGCATTCGGACAGCCGATGACGTTCGTCCTCGTTTTCGATACGCGCCGACACCCCGATCCGCGGCGTGTAGGGCATATAGACCAGAAAACGGGAAGGGATGGCCAGGTCGGTGGTCAGCCGCGCGCCCTTGGTACCCATGGCGTCCTTGGCCACCTGCACGAGTACTCGATCGCCCTGGGACAGGCGGTTCTGTATGCGGGGGGTGACTTCCTCGGTCTCGGCCGGGCGCTTGACCATGTCCGATATCTGCAGAAACGCGGCGCGTTCCAGACCGATCTCGATAAATGCTGCCTGCATGCCCGCCAGTACACGCTGAACCTCGCCCAGATAGATATTGCCGACCGTGCTGCCGGTGGCATCGCGCTGCATGTGGATTTCCTGCAGCACGCCGTTTTCCAGCTGCGCGGCGCGGGTCTCACCGACCGATACATTGACCAGGATCTCCACGCGCTGATCTTGCGGTGCTGCCACGGCCTCGTGCGTGGCACTCATGGGTGAGTGCTCCCGGGCGTGGAGCGCGTGGACGGATAGGAGATCATGATTCCGATTGTCCGTAGCCGCGCGCATGCCTGCAAGCGCCGCCTTCGCCCGGCCGGCCCCTCAGCCGCGATGATAGGGGTGGCCGGTGAGAATGGTGTGGGCACGATAGAGTTGTTCGGCGAGCACCACGCGCACCAGCGGATGTGGCAGGGTCAGCGCCGACAGCGACCAGCGTCGTTCGGCACGTGCCAGGCTGTCCGGCCCCAGGCCATCGGGCCCGCCGACCAACAGCACACGGTCGCGGCCGTCGGCCAGCCAGGTGCGCATGTCGCCAGCCAACTGCTCGGTCGACCACGGCTTGCCGTCCACACTCAATGCGATCACCTGGCTGTCACCGGGAATGGCCGAGACCATGCGCTTGTCTTCATCGGCGATCGCACGCGCGGTGTCTCCGGAGCGGCGCCCGCCCGGGGCGATCTCGACCAGTTCGAGCCGGCATTCGCGCGGCATGCGTCGGGCATAATCGTCGAAGCCCGTGGTCACCCAGCCGGGCATGCGTCGACCGACGGCCAGCAGACGGATACGCATCTAGGGCCGTGGCTCGCCGGCATCCGGCAGGCCGCAGCCAGCCCGGTCGGCGTACATCCGGCTAGTGGGAGGTGGCGCTGTCGCCGGTGGCGACGTCCATGTCCCAGAGTTTTTCCAGCTGGAAATAGGCACGGGTGACCGGCTGCATGATGTGCACCATGACCCCGTTGAGGTCGATCAGCACCCACTCCGACTGGACCAGGCCTTCGACGCGCGGCTTGATACCGGCCTTTTTCGCGTGTTCGATCACGGTCTCGCCCAGACGCTTGACATGACGGGCCGAGCGGCCGCTGCAGATCACCATGTGATCGGCGATCGTGGTCAGGGCAGAGACATCGAGCACCTTGACCGATTCACCCTTGAGCTCCTCGACCGCGTCGATGGCCAGCGCAAGCAGCGGATGGTCGCCATATTCGTGGGCAGGAACGGTCTCGGCAGTGTCTTGAACAGTCATTGATTCGCGGCCGTGGCCGGTTGGGGCTTGGAGGGCATGTAGACGCCTGCGTCCATGATGTCGTCGAGAACCGCCGTGGGCAAGAGGTAGCGCGGCGATTCTCCGGCGCCCAGCAGGTCGCGGATCCGGCTGGCCGAGATCGCCAGGGGCGGCGGGGCATAGCTGTAGATATGCCCGGACAGCTCGTCGTGCAGATGACGGACATCGTCAACTGCGCGCGAGGCCAGCGTTTTCTCGGCTTCTGGATGCAGCTCGGTCTGGATGTCCGGACGGTCGATGAGCACGATATGCGCGCTGTCGAACAGCCGTTCCCACTGATGCCACTTGGGCAGATGTGCGAACACGTCGCGCCCCATGATCAGGCAAAGCGGCGTGTCCGGCATCTCGGTGCGCATCGAGGCCAGCGTATCGACGGTATAGGACGGCCCGGAACGCAGCAGTTCGCGGTCGTCCAGCCGCAACCGCGGTTCGATGCTCACCGCGACCCGAATCCACTTCGCGCGCTGGCCCGGCGAAGCGGTCGGCGCATTACGATGCGGCGGCCGGGCGCAGGGCACGAGCCGGACATGATCCATGCCCAGCGCGATCGCCATTTCCATGGCAAGCCGCAAATGACCGTTGTGGACCGGGTCGAACGTGCCGCCCAGAACACCGACCGGTGCCTTGTTCATAAATCCCTCGTTGGTCGTCTTGCGGCTAGCGTACGTGGCCGTCGCCGAAGACAACGTACTTGAGTGAGGTCAGCCCTTCCAGGCCGACTGGCCCACGCGCGTGCAGCTTGTCGGTCGAGATACCGATCTCGGCGCCCAGGCCGTATTCGAAGCCGTCGGCAAAGCGGGTCGAGGCATTGACCATCACCGACGACGAATCCACCGCGCGCATGAACGCGCGCGCTGCGGTCACGCTTTCGGTCACGATCGCATCGGTATGGTGCGAGCCCCAGGTCTCGATGTGTTCAATGGCCTGATTCATGTCGTCGACGATACGCACCGCCAGGATCGGGCCCAGATATTCCTCGGC
The DNA here is from genome assembly GCF_040361275.1 of Salinisphaera sp. T31B1. Classification (NCBI taxonomy): domain Bacteria; kingdom Pseudomonadati; phylum Pseudomonadota; class Gammaproteobacteria; order Salinisphaerales; family Salinisphaeraceae; genus Salinisphaera; species Salinisphaera sp. T31B1. The sequence continues at coordinate 1,279,230 of NZ_APNH01000001.1, forward strand.
CCAATCCGCGTCGCTGGCCGGCTTGACCTTCGGCCCCAGCAGTTTGCGGGTGGCTTCGCAGCCGCGTAACTCCACGCCGGCCTGGGCGAAATCCTGCGACAGCGGCCCGAGCACCTTTTCGGCGATCGAGCGGGCGACCAGCAGCGTTTCCATGGTGTTGCAGGTGCCATAGCGCTGGGTCTTGGCGTTGACCGCGATCGCTACGGCCTTTTCGATATCGGCATCGTCGTGGACATACACATGACAGACGCCGTCCAGATGCTTTATCACGGGCATCTGCGCCTGCTCGGACACGAACTCGATCAAGCCCTTGCCGCCCCGCGGCACGATGACGTCCACGTATTCAGGCATGCGCAGCATCGCCCCGACCGCGGCCCGATCGGTGGTTTCGACGACTTGCACGGCATCGGCCGGCAGGCCGGCATCGGTCAGGCCGCGACTGATACAGGCCGCGATGGCCTGGTTGGAATGTGCGGCCTCCGAGCCGCCGCGCAGCAGGGCCGCATTGCCCGACTTCAGGCAGAGTGCGGCTGCGTCCGCGGTCACGTTCGGGCGTGACTCGTAGATGATGCCGATCACGCCCAGCGGTACGCGCATGCGCCCGACCTGAATACCCGATGGGCGGTAGTTCAGATCGGTGATGCCGCCGATCGGGTCGGCCAGGGCCGCGACCTGGCGCAGGCCCTCGGCCATCTGCTCGATCCGCTGCTCGTTAAGTTCCAGGCGCTCCAGCAGGGCCCGATCGAGCCGATCACGGCCTTCGCGCAGATCACGGGCGTTGGCCGACAGGATCGACTCGACGCTGGCGGTCAAGGCCTCGGCGATGGCGAACAGCGCGGCGTTCTTGTCGCCCGGCTCGGCGGCGGCCATCAGCCGGGCGGCGGCGCGGGCGCGCTTGCCCATCGCCTGCATGCGTGTCTGCAGCTGGCGATCGATACGGGTGTCCTGGCTGGTCTGGTCGCTTAGATTGGCGCTCATGGGTCGTTGATTACGGGCGATGGGTGGTGATCGAGGAGACCGGCAGATCGACGCCGGCCAGTCCGAGCGTCAATCTTACCAGTTCGTCCCAGGGCCGGCCGGGCCGGGCGCCCTTGTTGGCCTGATCCAGACGCGAGGCATCGCGCAGGAGAACGGCCAGACGGGCCGGGTCGGCCTGGGCGGCTGCCTGAGCGATCTGGCGTTTGCGTGCCGGCGGCATGAAGACCTTGCCGAGCATCGCATCGAGCCGGTTGGCGCGCGCGGCGAGTGCGGCCTGATAGACCAGGCGGACCTCGCGTACCAGCGCCCAGGTGATGGGAACCGCGTCCACGCCCTCGGCGCGCAGGCGAGACAAGCTGTGCAGCGCGCCGGCCCGGTCGCCGGCCAGCGCCTTGGCCGGCAGGTCGAAGATATCGAACCGGGCATGGTCGCTGGCGGCCGCCGCGATCTCGGCGCTGCCGATGGGCGTATCGGCATGCAGCAGTGCGAGCCGGTCGATCTCCTGGGCGGCGGCCAGCAGATTGCCTTCGGTATGTTCGGCCAGCAGGGCCACGGCATCGGCGTCCATGCGCAGGCCATGCCCGGCCGCTCGTTTTTCGATCCACTGCGCCATGCGCGCGGCCGGCAGCGGCCAGGCGTACATGACCACGCCGGCCTTGGCGATGGCCTTGTACCAGGCGCTTTTGCGGGCACTGGCGGCCAGCGGGGTGGCGATGACGATCAGCAGGGTGCTGTCGGGGGCGTTCTTCGCGTACTCGATGAGTGCGGCGCTGCCGGGCTTGCCGGGGCCCTTGTCGGTGAGATGCAGCTCGAGGATGCGCTTGTCCGAAAACAACGACAGGCTGGCCCCGGCACTGGCCAGTTGGCCCCAGTCGAAGCCGGCTTCGGCATGCAGCACTTCACGCTCGTCGTAGCCCTGGCTGCGTGCGGCTGCACGCAGTGCATCGGCCGCTTCGAGCACCTGCAGCGGCTCGTCTCCGGCCAGCAGATAGCACCGGGCCAGCGGCTGTGTTTCGAGCTGGCGCGGGAACTGGTCGGCACGGACATCCATCGCGAAAACCTCGAATCGATCGTGGCGCTTGCAGCGCGGGGCGGATTCCGGTCGGGCGCGCCATGCAGGCGCGCTCGTAGTAGCGACCGGCCATCATCGTCGGGCAGGCGCCCGCCTGCAAATTCGCGTGCGGTCGGTCGGGGCTGGCTATTCGGCAGGGAAGTTCCGGCCGTAGAAGATCTCCATGACCTCGCCTTCGATACGCTCGGTCAGCTCGGCGGCCTCGTCATCGGATAGATCGGCCGCACGCTCGGCAAACAGATAGTCATCCAGCGAAAGCTCGGTCAAGCGCATCTTGGTATGGAAGATGCGCTCGGAGAGCACGTTCACGTCGACCATCTGATAGCGGTTGCAGATGTCTTCGGGAATGTAGTCCTGAATCGAGTTGATCTCGTGATCGATGAAGTGCTTGACCCCGTCGACGTCACGGGTGAACCCCCGCACGCGGTAATCCATCGAGACCACGTCCGATTCGAAGCTGCGGATCAGATGGTCCAGTGCCTTGAGTGGCGAAATCAGCCCGCAGGTCGAGACATCGATATCGGCCCGAAAGGTCGAGATGCCGTTATCCGGGTGAAACTCCGGATAGGTGTGGACGGTGATATGGCTCTTGTCCAGATGGCCGACCACGGCATCCGGCGTCGGCCCGTCGTAGGCGGCTTCCTCGGCGATCAGAATGGTCACGCTCGCGCCCTCGGGCTCGTAGTCCTGGCGGGCGACGTTGAGAATGTGTGCACCGATTATGTCGGAGACCTCGGTGAGGATCTGGGTCAGACGATCGGCGTTGAAGACCTCGTCGAGATAGGCCACATAGGCTTTCTTCTGCGCCTGGGTTCGGGCATAGCAGATGTCGTAGATATTGAACGACAACGACTTGGTCAGGTTGTTGAAGCCGTGCAGGCGCAGTTTATCCATGGTCTTGTCCGCTCAGCGGCCGGTCAAAGCGCGCAGTATCCGCGCCACGACGTTCACGTCAAGCACGCGCGCGCGGCGCGTTCACTCGATGATGTAGTCGTGGGTTATGTTCACGCTCGCGGCCAGCATGATCGAGGCCGAGCAATACTTCTCGGCCGACAGCTGTACCGCCCGCGCGACGTGTTTGTCGTTGAGTTCGCGTCCGGATACCACGAATCGCAAGTGGATGTCGGTAAACACCTTGGGATCGGTGGTCGCACGCGTGCCGTCGACCTCGATCCGGCAGTGGGTCACGTCCTGGCGCGATTTTTTCAGGATATGCATGACGTCCATGGCGCTACAGCCACCCACGCCGAGCAGGATCATCTCCATGGGGCGGAAGCCGGCGTTCTCGCCGCCGATGTCGGGCGGGCCGTCGATCGTGATCTGGTGGCCGCTGTCGGCGGTGCCGGAGAACTGCAGCTGGCCCTGCCAGTCGATGGTCGCTTTCATGCGTGCTTCCTTGTACTTGCTCGCTCGAATGGTTGTGTCGATAGATGGGGCAGGCGAGCGATAAAAAAAGAGGCGCGGTTGCCCGCGCCTCGTTCGTTTGGTGGCTGGAGTCGGCCGGCATCCGGAGATGCCGGCCGTTCCGGGGCTAGCCGCTCAGCCCGCCCAGCAGACCACCGCCGCCCAGCAGGCCGCCCAGCAGGCCGTCGAGCCGACCCTGCAGTGTGGCCAGAGCGCTTTCCAGCGGCATGTCGCTGTCGCCGTCCAGACTCAGCCCGCTCAGGGCGCCGGTCAGCTGGTCGATCGCGTCGTTGATCTGAGCCGTGCCGCTGTCGCCGTCGAGGTTGACGCCTTCCAGCGCTGCGGTCAGCTGATCGACCGTGTCGCCCAACGGTGCCGGCAGCTCGGCCGTGCCGTTGCTCGCCAGATCCGTCAGCGTGCTGTTGAGGCTCATCACCGCACTCTTGAGCACGTCCGGGTCGACACTGTCACCGCTGCCCACGTTCAGCGCATCGGTGACCTGCATGACGGCACTGGTCAAGGCCGCCGTCGGATCGGCTTCACCGCCGCCCAGGAGGCCGCTCAACGTGCTTTCCAGCGTCGTCTGCAGCTGGGCCAGACCGTCGGTGAGCGGGTTGTCGCCGGCATCACCCGGGTCGAAATCGCTCAGCGCATTGGTCAGCTGCTGGACGACGTTCTGCAGCGCAGCCGCCGGATCGCCGTCACCGCTGCCCAGATCCAGGCCCTTGAGCGTGCCCTGGAGCTGGTCGAGCGCCATGCTCAGCGGCGCGGACAGCATGTCGTCCTCGCTCGGGTCGAGCTGGGCCAGCGCGCCGGTCAGCTGGCTGACCGCCGACTGCAGCGCATCGCTGCCATCGCCCTCGGACAGGCCCGACAGCGAATCCTGCAGCTGGGTCAGCGCGTTGGTCACCGCTGTCTGCGGATCGGTGCTGCCGTCGAGCAGTCCGGTCAGCGTGCCCTGGAGCTGGGTCAGCGCCATGCTCAGCGGGTTGTCGTCCAGCTCACCGGGCGTCAGGCCCGCCAGAGCGTCCTGGAGCGCGGTAACGAGCTGGTCGGGCGAGGGCGTTTCACCGCCGTCATCCGGCACGAACCCGGTCAACGCCATCTGCAGATTGGTCAGCAGCATGTTGACGTTGGCCGACAGGTCGGTGTTGCCGCCACTCGGGTCGAGCTGCTCGAGCGCGTCGATCAGCTGTTCCACGGTGGTGTTGACCGCATCCGAAACCGGGTTGTCGTTACCCAGACCGGTCAGCAGGTCGGTCAGCTGGGTCAGGCCGTCGGTGACCGCATCGGCCGCACCGTTCATGCCGTCGTCGCCGCCATCACCCATGTCCGGAACCGTACCGTTCTGTACACAGGCGGAGTACACGTCGAGATTCGACAGGGCATTGACCGCGCCGTTGAGCCGCAGACGGATCGAGTCGAACTCGTCGGGTGCGGTGACCAGCAGCAGCTGGCGGCTGTTGTCGCCCAGCAGCCCGAGCAGGTCGAGGCTGAGCACGCCCGTGTCACCGGAGTTGGCGACTTCTTCGCCGTCGTTGAACAGCGTGACGTCGAGGTTGCGCACGACGTCGAGGCTGAGCAGCGCGTCCGGCTGCGAGACCACGAAGCCCACGCGGCGGTTGCCGCTGAAGCTCTGTGAGCCGCTGGTGACGGTGATGAAGCTGGCACCGCCGAGTGCGCCCACGGTCGTGTTCATGCGTGCGGCGTTGTCGAGGTTGTCGTCGATGACGTTGTCGTCGTTCTGCACGCCACAGAGCACACACACGCCCGACGAACCACTCTCGATGTTGACGTCGCTGCCGCCATCGGCATTGGCCAGCGGCATGTAGGGCGAATCGTCGCCGAAGCTGCACGCGGTCGCCGGTACGTCGTCGTCGGGATCACACACATCGCCCACACCGTCGCCGTCGGTATCCATCTGGTCCGGGTTCGGCGTGGTCGGGCAGTTGTCGTCGTCGTCGGGCACGCCGTCGTTGTCGGCGTCGTCGTCGCCGTTGCCCATGTCGTCGTCACAGGCATCGCCGATTCCGTCGCCGTCACTGTCGGCCTGATCGGGGTTGGCGACCATCGGGCAGTTGTCGACGTCGTCGGCGATATCGTCATCGTCCTGGTCGTTGTCGCAGACATCGCCGATGCCGTCGCCGTCCGCATCCGCCTGGTCCGTATTGGCAGTGGTCGGACAGTTGTCCTCGTCGTCCGGCACGTCGTCGTTGTCCTGATCGTCCTGCATGCCGGGCGTATCGTCGTTGCCGCCGTTGCCGTTGTCGCCGCCCGGAAGCGTGACGTCCTTGTCACCGCTGCAGCCGCCCAGCATCAGCACAAGGCTGAGCAGGCAGACCGCCCAAATACTCTGTCCCCTCATGATCGTGTCTCCCTAGGTGTAGTGATGGCCGACGCCGTGGACCCGCCCGGCCATGCGCCGATCAGAGCACCAAGTGACGTTTACTGTCACTTGCCCGTTGCAAACGATTCGATCGTCTGTTGGAGCTTTGCACGTGCAAAAGTTGCAGGACAAAACTCAAAGGAAACAGTATTTTAATGAATTGGAAAAGAAATCCTTCGCCAAGCGACTGAGCGGTAAAGAGGAATTCGGGATACCGTCGGCAGCCGCGGACTGGCGGATGGCGACTGTCGTGTGGTTTATCGAAGGGCGGGTGACGCAATGCGTCACCTTGAAAGGCGGCTGGGCGTCAGTCCTTCGGGGCGATCAGCGCAGCCAGTGCATGGCCCGGATCGGCGGCACGCATGAACGACTCGCCGATCAGGAACGCACCGAAATCCGCGTCAGAGAGTCGCGCCAGATCGGCCGGGGTATGAATACCGCTTTCACTGACCAGCAACCGGTCGCCGGTCACACGGGCGCGTAGTGCCAGGCTGGTTTCCAGCGTGGTGTCGAAGGTCTTCAGATCGCGGTTGTTGATACCGAGAATGGTGGCTTCGGGCAGGGTGAGCACGCGTTCGAGTTCGGCGGCGTCGTGCACTTCGGCAAGCACGTCCATGCCCAGGCCGAAGGCGCGATCGGCCAGTTCGGCCATCAGATCCGTCGACAGGGCGGCGGCGATCAGCAGAATACAATCGGCACCGAGGGCTCGCGACTGATCGATCTGGATCGGATCGATCATGAAGTCCTTGCGCAGGACTGGCAGATCACAGGCGTTTCGGGCGATCGCCAGGAAATCGTTATCGCCGGAAAAGAAGTCGCGATCGGTGAGCACCGACAGACAGGCCGCGCCCCCGGCTGCATAGCGCTCGGCCAACCAGGCGATATCGAAATCTTCGCGGATCAGCCCCTTGCTGGGTGAGGCCTTCTTGATCTCGGCGATCACGGCGGTGGGTGCACGAGCGGACAGGGCGGCGGCAAAACCCCGTGGCGCAGGCGCCGCCGCCACGTCATCGGCCAGGGCCGCCGGATCGGTGGCGTCGACGAAGGCCGCAACTTCTTCGCGCTTGCGGGCCAGAATCCGGTCCAGAACGGTGTCGGTGGTCTGAATGCGCATGGTTCAATGATCCTTGCCGGCCGTCATCTGCTGGGTGAGTTCGGCCACTGCGGCCATGCGTTCACCGGCCGCGCCGCTGGCCAGCACCTCGCGGGCCAGGGCCACGCCGCCGGCCAGATCGCTTGCCTGACCGCCCACGTACAGAGCGGCGCCCGCGTTGAGTGCGACCATGTCCGCGGCCAGGCTGGCATGTCCGTCGAGCACGTTACGGACCAGCGCGAGGCTTTCGCCGGCGTCGGCCACGCGCAACCCGTCGAGCGAGCCGCGTTCCAGGCCGACATCCTCCGGGGCGATCTTGTAGGTACGGATCTCGCCGTCCTTGAGTTCGGCCACCCGCGAGGGCGCGTTGATCGACAGTTCGTCGAGGCCATCCTCGCCGTGCACCACCATGACATGGCGGCTGCCGAGCTTGTGCAGCACGCGCGCGAGCGGGTCGCAGAGATGGCCGTTGAACACGCCCATCACCTGATTGCGGGCGCCGGCCGGATTGGTCAGCGGGCCGATGATGTTGAACAGCGTGCGGATGCCCAATTCCCGCCGCACGCCTACCGCGTGGCGCATGGCGCCGTGATGGGCCGGGGCGAACATGAATCCCACACCGAGTGCGCGAATGCACTCGGCGACCTGTTCGGGGCTGGTCTCCAGCGTGATGCCCGCTGCTTCGAGCAGGTCGGCGCTGCCGGACTTGCTGGAGACCGACCGGTTGCCGTGCTTGGCCACGTGGCCACCGGCCGCGGCGACCACGAACGCACAGGCGGTGGAGACATTAAACAGCCCGGAGGCGTCGCCGCCGGTGCCGCAGGTATCCACCAGACGATCCGCCAATCCTTCGGCGACCGGTACGTCGGTGGCCAGCTCGCGCATGACGCGGGCGGCGGCCGCGATCTCGTCGACCGATTCGCCCTTCATGCGCAGGGCGATGAGGAAGCCGCCGATCTGGGCTTCGGTGGCGCCGCCGGTCATGATCGTGCGCATCGCATCGGTCATGCGTTCGGGCGACAGGTCGCGACCGTTGACCAGATCGTTCATCAATGCCGCATCGATGCTCATGCCGCGGCCCCGGTCGGCTCGCCGCAACGGGCGAGGAATGTGCGCAGCATGTCGTGACCGTGTTGCGACAGAATCGATTCGGGATGGAACTGCACGCCTTCGGCGCCGGTCGGGGTATGGATCAGGCCCATGATCTCGTCGAGTTCGCCGTTATCGGTTTCGGTCCAGGCGGTGATCTCGAACTCCGGCGGCAAATCCTCGCGCGCGACGATCAGGGAGTGATAGCGCGTGGCGGTCAGCGGGTCGGCCAGCTGGTTGAATACGCCGTGGCCGTTGTGCCGGATGGCCGAAGTCTTGCCGTGCATGACTTCACGCGCGCGGATCACGCGGGCGCCGAACGCCTGGCCCAGCGCCTGATGGCCGAGACACACGCCCAGAATGGGCAGGCGGTGTGCGAGCTTGGCGATCAGTTCGACCGAGACCCCGGCTTCGGCCGGGCTGCAGGGGCCGGGCGAAACCACGATGCCGGACGGGGCGAGGGCTTCGATCTCCGCGACGCTGATTTCGTCGTTGCGCACCACGTGCACCTCGGCCTCGAGTTCGCCGAGATACTGCACGAGGTTGTAGGTGAACGAATCGTAGTTGTCGAGCATGAGAATCATGGTCAGCCTCCGTGGCGGCGCGTCGACAGCCCGCGCTCGGCGATGGCCGCGGCCTTCATTACCGCCTTGGCCTTGTTCATGGTCTCTTCCCATTCGGCCGTCGGCTGCGAATCGGCCACGATGCCGCCGCCCGCCTGGACATGGATTTCGCCGGCCTTGAGTACCGCGGTACGAATCGCGATCGCCAGGTCCATGCTGCCGTTGCCGGCCAGATAGCCCACCGCGCCGCCGTAGACGCCGCGCTTGACGGTCTCGATTTCGTCGATGATTTCCATGGCGCGAATCTTGGGTGCGCCGGACAGGGTGCCGGCCGGAAACGCTGCGCGCAGGGCATCCATCGGGGTAAGCCCGGGTTTGAGTCGTCCGGTGACGTTGGACACGATATGCATGACGTGGGAATAGCGTTCGATGGCCATGCGCTCGGTCAGCTTCACGCTGCCCGGCGCCGACACCCGGCCAACGTCGTTGCGGCCGAGATCGATGAGCATCAGATGCTCGGCAACCTCCTTGGGATCGGCCAGCAGTTCCTCGGCCAATGCTTCATCGGCTTCGGGCGTGGTGCCGCGCTTGCGGGTGCCGGCGATCGGCCGGACCGTGACCTCGCCGTCCATCGCACGCACCAGAATCTCCGGTGAGGCACCCACGACATGGTGATCGCCGAAATTGAAGTAGTACATGTAGGGCGACGGGTTGAGGCTGCGCAGCGCCCGGTACAGCGACATCGGCTCGGCGGCGAACGGCGCCGACAGCCGCTGGCTGGGCACCACCTGCATCACGTCGCCGGCCTGGGTGTACTCGCGGATCCGGCGCACGGCGTCTTCGTAGCCGGCCTGCGACATGCCGGAGACGAAGCGGCTGTCGTCGAGCGGCTCGGCCATTGCCGGGGCATCGGCACCGGTACGGCTGGCGCGGGCGGGCAGCGGCTGATCGAGGGCGTCGAGCAGCCCATCCAGGCGTCGGGCCAGCGCATCGCGCTCGGCCTCATCGCCCTGCGCATAGTGCCCAACGCAGTAGAGCTTGGCGGACACGTTGTCGAAGATCACCAGCGTTTCGGCCACCAGCAGCAGGATATCGGGCAGGTCGAGCGGGTCGTCCTTGCCCGCGGCGCCCGCGGCCAGTCGCGGTTCGATGTAGCGGATGGTGTCGTAGCCGAAATAGCCGACCAGCCCGCCGGTCAGGCGCGGCAGCTCCGGCAGGCGCGGCAACGGTCGCGCGTCGTTGAACGCCTGAATCCAGGCCAGCGGGTCGGTGGTTTCGACCTGTTCGACGATGGTATCGCCCCGTTCGTGGATGAGCGTGGTGCCGCGCACCCGGATACGCTCGTCACAGGGCAGGCCGATGATCGAATACCGACCCCAGCGCTCGCCGCCCTGAACCGACTCCAGCAAAAAGGAATACGGCCCGTCGGCGAGCTTGAGATAAGTCGACAGCGGCGTGTCGAGATCGGCCAGCGCCTCCACGACCAGCGGGCAGCGTTGGGCGTGCGGCGTGTGGGCTGTCGAGCCCGAGGAAAAAGACGCGTTGTTCATGCAAATACTCGATCGAAGATTTCAGCAAGAGATGCCGGCGCGCATGTCGATGCCCGCGCTGGGCAACACGACAGGCGACCGGAACAGGGGAATCAGTCCCGCCAGTCGTTCTCTTGCCATCGCCAGGCCGCATCGAAGGCGCGGTTGACGGTGTTTTTCGATCGGTTCGTTGCCATGTCTGTCGTCATTGCCGTCTTGGCGCCGGCAAGGCGCCTAGGGCCGTCAATGCTGACGTATCTCGATCGGCTTGCCAAGTCGTGTCTGCGGCTCGCCTTGCGTGTACGCCCGGCTGCGAGTCCGTCACCCGCCCGGACGCCCGGCCGCGCCGCGAACGTTGGCGGTGCAGCGGGCGCGACGGCTGTCGACTCAGGCCAGTTCGTTGCGCATGTCGGCGATGACCTTCGCATAATCCGGCTGACCGAAAATCGCCGATCCGGCGACGAAGGTATCGGCACCGGCCTCGGCCACGCGCCGGATGTTGTCGGTCTTGATGCCGCCGTCGACCTCCAGACGGATATCGCGGCCCGACGCATCGATGATCTCGCGCGCCTCGGCGATCTTGCCCAGGGATTCGTTGATGAAGCTCTGGCCGCCGAAGCCCGGGTTGACCGACATGATCAGCACGATATCGATCTTGTCGAGCACGTACTTCAGCCATTCCAGCGGCGTGGCCGGATTGAACACCAGCCCGGTCTGGCAGCCGGCATCGCGTGCCAGCTGCAGGCTGCGGTCGATATGCTCGCTGGCCTCCGGATGAAAGGTGATCGAGGCCGCCCCCGCGTCGGCGAAGGCGCTGATGAGTGCGTCCACGGGTTTGACCATCATGTGCACGTCGATCGGCACATTCGGATGACTGCGCTTGAGCCGCTTGGCCAGCGAGGCGCACACCGGCGGACCGAAGGTCAGATTCGGCACGTAGTGGTTGTCCATCACGTCGAAGTGAATCCAGTCGGCGCCGGCTTCGATGACTGCCTCGCACTCATCGCCCAGGGCAGACAGATCGGAGGCGAGCACAGACGGCGCGATCAGCGGGGACAAGGATGAACGTGGCATGACAAAACCGTGGATCGGGTGGCGCGGCTAGTTTACGCTTTGCCGATTACCCTTGTCAGCGAAGCGTTTCATGGCGGTTCTTGTTGCACTGCATACCCTGGCGGCCGTCATCTGGGTCGGCGGATTGTTCTTTCTGGTGGGCATCCTGCGGCCGGCTGCGTCGAGCGTGCCCCTGGGCGAACGGCTGCCGCTGCTGTCGGTGGCCATGGGCCGATTCTTTCTCTGGGTCTGGATCGCGATCATCACGCTGCTGGTCACCGGCAACACCATGATCTTCGCCCTGGGCGGTATGGGGGCGGTGCCGCTGTATGTGCACATCATGCAGGGCCTGGGCTGGATCATGTTTCTGCTGTTCGGGCATATGTTCTTCTCGCCCTGGCGGCGTGTGCGTACGGCCCTGGCCGCCGGTGCGCTGGCCGATGCCGGCCGGGCCATGAACAAGCTGCGGTTTTTTGCCAGCGTCAATCTGGCCATCGGGCTGGTGGTGATCGTGGTGGGCGTATCGGGGCCGTACGGGCTGTTCTGAGCGGGCGGAGACGAGCGCGCGGCCGGGCTTGCGGCTGCTAGAATCGAGCGTCTCGATTCATTCTCCGGCCGAGCCCGCGACATGCCCGACACCCTGTTCGAATCCGATCTGTCCAGCCTGGATCTGGTGATGCGCGGCAAGGTGCGCGACGTCTACGCCATCGGCGACGACCATCTGCTGATCGTCACCACCGATCGCCTGTCGGCGTTCGACGTGATCCTGTCGGATCCGATCCCCGGCAAGGGGGTGGTGCTCACCGCCCTGTCGAACTTCTGGTTCGACTATTTCACCAACGATATTGCCAACCACCGGGCCGATATCCCGCTCAACGATATCCTCACCGCCGCCGAGATCGACCAGGTCGGCACCCGTTCGATGGTGGTCCGCCGGCTCGAGGCGTTGCCGGTCGAGGCGGTCGCGCGCGGCTATATCATCGGTTCGGGCTGGAAGGACTATCAGGCGACGGGCCGAGTCTCGGGCATTGAACTGCCGGCCGGGCTGGCACAGGCCGACGCACTGGACGACCCGATCTTCACCCCCTCGACCAAGGCCGCGGCCGGCGAGCACGACGAGGCGATCGATTTCGATCGCGTGATCGAATTGGTCGGCGAGTCGCGCGCGATCCAGATCCGCCATGCCACGTTGTCGATCTACAAGCGGGCTGCGGCATATGCACGCGAACGCGGCATCATCATCGCCGACACCAAGTTCGAGTTCGGTATCGACAGCGCCGGCGAACTGGTGCTCATCGACGAGGCGCTCACCCCGGATTCGTCGCGTTTCTGGCCGGCCGACGAATATGCCACCGGCATGAGCCCGCCCAGTTTCGACAAGCAGTACGTACGCGACTATCTGGAAACACTGGACTGGGACAAGACCGCGCCGGCGCCGCGGTTGCCGCAGCCGATCATCGACAACACCGCGGCCAAGTACCGTGAAGCCGCCGAGCGCCTGACCGGGGGGTGAGCGCAGCCCGCAGTGCGTCGCCGATCGGCGGCGTTGCCTCGATGGGCGCCTGCATCGCCCTATGGCCTGATCGGCGGCTCGACTCGCCGCGGGTCATCGGCGCGGCTCGACACCGGGCGCCAGCACGCCCGCGGCGTACGGTCATGCGACAGCCGCGGCGCGTGACCGGTGTCGCCCGCGCGCCGGCGCAAGGCGTTTCGGCCTCCGGTATGGATTAGGGCCGGGATGTGTCCCCGGCCGTCGCGGCCGCGCTCTGCTCGGTCAGCGTGCTGTCCAGGATGCCGATCACTTCGTTGCGGTTGATGCGCTGGTCCTGAAGCGCCAGGTAATACGCATAGCCCAGCGCCTTGGTGTCTTTCCTGCCGGCGCGTTTATCCAGATCCGCGCCGTGATCGATCATGAAATGGACCATCTTCGGGTCGTTGCGCTTGATTGCGAAAAACAACCCGGTGAGCCGGTCATGATCGGGCCGCGGGTCGACGGCATCGATATCCAGACCGTGTTCGAGATAGAAATCGGCACAGCCGTACGGATCGGCCAGCTGGGCTTCGCGTTCGAAGATATGCACCAAGCCGCCGGCGGCCGCCAGCGCCTGAGCATCGTCTTCGCGCGCCTGGATATCGGCGAAGTCGCGTGCACAGAAATCCTTGGGCGCGGGTGGCGGTGCCTTGGCGTTGTCCGCGCTGCGTTCGCCTTCGTCCGGCGAAGTCCGATCGGTGGCCGCGGCATTGGGTTCGGGCGCGCTTTGGCCCGCCTCGGCGGGCGGTGTTGCAGTGTTCGTATCCGGCGCTTGGGTTGCAGGTACGGCGTTGGGTTCGGGCGCGCTCGCCGGCGGCGATGCCATCAGCCAGTAGCCGGCACCGGCGATCAGCAGAACGACGATTGCGAGTACGAGCCCTTTTTTCATCACGAATGGCCTGGTGTTGATGGTCGAGCCGCGAAGCCCGAGAGTGGCGTTGCGCCGGCGCTATGGTGTTGTCGCGGGCAGGGCGCGGCTCAGCTTAACTCGCGCGGCGGATCGATGCCGCACGGGTCCGGTTCGATGCAGGTCCCTGACAACGGCTCGCTTTAGCCGACATGGCCTGTCGGGCCCTGTTCAGTTGAGCCAGCGCACTGCAAAACGAATGAACCAGCGGGTAAAACCCTTGTACGGCGGCAGAAACATCCAGGCCAGCGAAAAGCGCTCGCGTACGACCGCCCGCTCGTGCGAGAACGCCTTGAAGCCGTAGTGGCCGTGTGAGTTGCCGATGCCGGAATTGTTCACTCCGCCAAAGGGCAGGTTCGCGTGCAGAAACTGCACCATCGAGTGGTTCACGCAGGAGCCGCCGGCCGAGGTGTTGTCCAGCACGCGATCGATGACGCCCTTGTCGCGCGCGAACACGTACAGCGCCAACGGCTTGGGCTTGGCGTTGATCGCCGCGATCACCCGGTCGAGATCGGTATAAGGCACGATCGGCAGCACCGGCCCGAAGATCTCTTCTTCGAGCACGCGCGACTCGGCATCCACGTGGGTGAGTACGGTCGGGCCGATATAGTTGTCGGCGGCGACCGTCGGTGTGCCGCCGCCGATGGCCAGATGGGCACCGCGATCGGTGGCGTCGTCGATCAGCGCCTGGATACGGGCATGATGGCGTTCGTTGACGATACGACAGTAGTCGCGGTTGTCGGTGAGCTGTTCGCGCTTGCCGTAGAGCTTGTCCAGCGCGGCACGGGTGGCCTCGACGAAGGCATCGACGATATCGGCGTGCACATACATGTAGTCGGGCGCGATACAGGTCTGGCCATTGTTGGCGAACTTGCCCCAGGCCAGGTTGGTCGCGGCATGCTTGATATCGGCCGTCTTGTCGACGATCACCGGCGATTTGCCGCCGAGCTCGAGGGTCACCGAGGCCAGATGCTCAGCGGCCGCGCGCATGACGATCCGGCCGACCGCGGGCGAGCCGGTAAAGAAGATATGGTCGAAGGGCAGTTCCAGCAGATGCTGCGACGTGGCCACCGCGCCCTGGACCACGGCGACTTCGTCTTCGGAAAACACTTCGGCCAGCAGCCCGGCCATGAGGTCGGCACAGTGCGGCGTCATCTCCGACGGTTTGAGGATCACCGTGTTGCCGGCGGCGATCGCCGAGACCAGCGGCCCCAGCGAGAGATTGATCGGGTAGTTCCAGGGCGAGATGATCAGACACACGCCGCGGGGTTCGTAGCGCACTTCGGCAGAGGTGCCGAACATCAACAGGGTTGGCCGCTTCCGATCGGGCTTCATCCAGGATTTCAGATGCCGGATGGCATGATTGGCCTCCATCACGACCGGCAGGATTTCCGTAATGTCGACCTCCGGGGCCGGCTTGGCGAAATCCGCATGGCAGGCGTCGTAGATATCCTGGGCCCGGTCGTACATCAGCTGGCGCAAACGCTTGAGCTTGTCGATACGTTCGGCGGCCGTGGTGTTGCGCAAGCTCAGTGCGCGGACGCGCTGGGCGTCGAACAGACGCCGGGTTTCGGCGCTGTCAGCCTCGGCAGGGGCAATATCCTGGGCGGCGGTGCTCATGGTCGATCCTCCGATTGCATGATTGCTTTTCTTGCGAGCGGCCGACGCTAGTCGTCCACGGTTTCAATCAGACCCGCCGCACGCCTGGCCAGTGCCGGTGTACGTGCGTGCGCCTGAAAGAAGATATGTGCCAGCACCGCGACCATGCGGCGGTGGTCTGAGCTGCTGCGCTTGCCCAGCGGCAACACGATCGCTTCCATCAGCGAGATGAACGCGCGCGCGATGTCACGGGTCGAGCCTTCCACGGTCAGCGCGCCGTCGGCGCGGGCACGTTCGAGCACGGATTCGATCACCTGCTCGGCGCCTGCCTCGAATTCGTCCTGTACCGCCTGAGCCTGAGTGACCTGCGCGGTACTGGGCTTGAGCCAGTACCCGGCCAGACCCTCGGCCAGCCGCGGGTCGTCCACGAGCCGTTCCAGCCCGGCGAACAGGGCGAAGATCGCTTCCACCGCGTCCGTCTCTTCGGCGGCCGCGGCGAACACGTGCTCTTCGAACACCCCCACCAGCTCGCGCATGCAATCGGCATACAGCGTCTCCTTGCTGTCGTAGTGCCAGTACAGCGCCGGCTTGGTCAGGCGTGCGCCCCGGGCCACCGTGATCATCGACACGCCGTCGTAGCCGAAACGGCCGAACAGCTTGAAGGCGGTCTCCCGGACGCGTTCACGGGTGCCGGGGCGAACGGAGTGCGCACGTTGTGCCATGTAGCAGTTCGGCAGGAGATCGAGAGCATGCAAAATACCACAGCGTAATTGACTGACCGGTCGGTCAATGAATATTATGTCATTCGTCAATGTAACAAAAGACGTCGGCCCGGCCGGCAATCTCGTGCAAGGAGGTGGACGATGACGACCGACACCATGACGCTGGCCCAGGCCCGCGCCCACGATCGCAAACGCTGGCTGTGGCCCATGGGCTTCGGCATCATTCTGATCGTGGCCACGGTCGCGCTCGGTGGCTGGGCGCTGGGCGTGACGTGGATGATCTTTGCCGGCCCGCTGATGGTCTATGTGATCGTCCCGGCGCTGGATCTGCTGATCGGCAAGGACAGCAGCAACCCGCCGGAGCGTGTGCTCGATATCCTCGAACACGATCCGTTCTACCGCTATTCCACGTATATCTATGTCGTGGTGCAGATGGGGCTGTTCATCGGCGCGGCCGCGATCGTGGGCACCCAGCCCCTGAGCGTGGCCGAGTGGCTGGGGTTCACGACCACCATCGGCATGCTGTCGGGGATTTCGATCAACACCGCACACGAACTGGGCCACAAGCGCACCCGGCTCGAAGGCTGGCTGGCCAAGATCGCCCTGGCGCCGGTGGCCTACGGCCATTTCTATGTGGAACACAATCGTGGCCACCATTCCAAGGTGGCCACGCCCGAGGATCCGGCCAGCGCCCGCATGGGCGAGACGTTCTGGTCGTTTCTGCCGCGTACGGTCGTCGGCAGCGTGCGTTCGGCCTGGCATATCGAAAAGGCGACGCTGGCCCGCAAAGGGCGCAGCGTGTGGAGCGTCCATAATGAAGTGCTCCAGGCCTGGGCCATGACACTCGTACTCTGGGGCGCGCTGCTGGCAATCTTCGGCCTGGGGCTGCTGGGGTTCCTGATCGTCCAGGCCGTGCTCGGGGCCTCGCTGCTCGAGGCAGTCAACTACGCCGAGCATTACGGGCTGTTGCGCAAAAAGCGCGACGACGGGCGCTACGAGCGCTGCAGCCCCGAACACTCGTGGAACAACGACCATATCGTGACCAACATCATGCTGTTCCATCTGCAGCGTCATTCGGATCACCACGCCCATCCGACCCGGCGCTACCAGTCGTTGCGGCATTTCGACGAGGCGCCGGAACTGCCCACCGGCTATGCCGGCATGATCGTGCTGGCCTATTTCCCGCCGCTATGGCGGCGGGTGATGGACAAGCGGGTGCTCGCCCACTACGACGGCGATCTGCGTCAGGCCAATCTGGCGCCTGCCCATCGCGAGCGCCTGCTGCGCCGGTATCCGCCGCCGCACAGCAGGTGATAGGCCCCGGCATCGAAACCCGGTCGGCGCGCGTATTCATCGCTGCCATGGCCGGCTTTTGGTAGCCTTAGGCCGACCCAGGGCGCTGTTTCGGCAGCGCCCGTTTTTTGGCACCAACGAATCAGCGCAATCAAGGGACTGTTCATGAAGAAGTGGCAATGCATCGTCTGCGGTTTCGAATACGACGAAGCCGAAGGCATGCCCGATGAAGGCATCGAGCCCGGGACGAAGTGGGAAGACATCCCCGACGACTGGACCTGCCCGGACTGCGGCGCTCCGAAGGACGACTTCGAAATGATGGAAGTCGATTGAATCTGATTCGAGCGAATCGTGTCGGCCTCCGGTCGACCTGTCGCCGTCAAGCATAGGCAACGTATGGACCCGATCCTCATCATCGGCACCGGCCTGGCCGGTTATGGCACCGCCCGCGAACTGCGCAAGCACGATAAGGACACGCCGATCGTGTTCGTCACCCGTGACGACGGGGCCAGCTACTACAAGCCGGATCTGTCCGAAGCGCATGCGAAGAACCAGGCGCCCGACGATCTGATCAAGAAGGATGTCGACGAGATGGCCGCCGAGCTGGATGCGACCATCCATACCCATCGACAGGTCGAATCGATCGACCGCGAGGCCCGCGAGGTTCAGCTCAACGGCGAAACGCTCAAGTACTCGAAGCTGGTACTGGCCTTCGGCGCCGACCCGATCGTGCTCAAGCTGTCGGGGGATGCCACCCAGTCGATCCACAAGATCAACAACCTGGCCGACTACCGCACCTTCCGGAGCAATCTGGGCGACGCTCGGCATATTGCGATTCTCGGCGCCGGTCTGATCGGCTGTGAATTCGCCAACGACCTGATCGAGGCCGGCTATCAGGTCTCGGTCGCCGATCCGGCCGAGTGGCCGTTGTCGCAACTGGTGCCCGAAGACTGCGGCAAGGCGCTGGCGCGGGAGATGCACCGGGCCGGCGTCGAGTGGTATCTCGGCCATGCCGCCACCGGCGTGCACGAGTCCGGCAAACAGCTGGAGGTCGTGCTCGACAACGACGACACCATCCGGGCCGATGTCGTGCTTTCGGCCGTGGGCCTGCGTGCGGGCACCGATATCGCCGAAAAGGCCGGTCTGGCGACCGATCGCGGTATCCAGGTCGATCGCAGCCTGCGTACCTCCGACCCACATATCTTCGCGTTGGGCGATTGTGCCGAAGTCGATGGCCACTGGCGGCCGTATGTGGGCCCGCTCATGCAGTGCGCCCGCACGCTCGGCAAGACCCTGGCCGGCAGCGAGGGCGACACGCCCGGACAGGTCAAGTATCCGACCCTGCCGATCATGGTGAAGACGCATATCTGCCCGGTGATCGTCTATCCGCCGTCTTCGACCCACGGCGAATGGCAGATCGAGGGCAAGGCGCCCAATCTGGAAGCACGATTTGTCGGCGAAGACGGCGAGCTGCTCGGCTTCTGTCTGGTCGGCGAGGCGACCAACAAGCGTCGTGACTATCTCAAGGACGCCCCGCCGTTAATGGCGTGATGC
This sequence comes from Salinisphaera sp. T31B1, assembly GCF_040361275.1. NCBI lineage: Bacteria > Pseudomonadati > Pseudomonadota > Gammaproteobacteria > Salinisphaerales > Salinisphaeraceae > Salinisphaera > Salinisphaera sp. T31B1. The sequence continues at coordinate 1,298,003 of NZ_APNH01000001.1, forward strand.
GGTTGCGGGCAAGGGCTCATGCCCGGCCGGCCGGTGGCCGGGTGGGCCACGCCTGAGCGCGCGTCGGCGCGTTCGCCGGTCCAGAAATCGGCCGGGTCGAGCCGCAAGTTTTTCGGCACCCGCGAGTTCGAGGGCGCTTTGGTTTCGTGCGCCATGCCACGCCGTTTCGTCTGGACAAGCGAAGAACATCACCCGTACAGCCGTGCGAAAGCCCAGGTTCAAGTCCGCCCGCCTGCTCGAGTGAAGGCTTTGGAGCGCGATCGGAAAACCCTCAGGCACCCACGAGTCGATTCAGGCTCTGCTTCCACGCGGTAGCGCCACCGGCACGGTTTTCGCCTTGCGGCCGTTGCCAATCCTGCCCGGTCGGCCAGGCAGCCACACTCAAACGCGGGGCAGTATCACTTGGAGCAACCGCTGCCCGGCCAGTCGCGCGCCGCGAATATTGCCGGCCATGGGCCCGAGTTGAAGACTCGCCGGGCGCCCGGTCATATGCAGACCGGGCGCACTTTCCAGGGTGTCTTTCAGCCGGACATGGCCGGCCTTGTCGGTGGTCAGATCCAGGCGCGCGATCGTCGCGCCCAGCAGACTGTCGGCGCGGGCGTGCTGTTCGAACCCGGTGGCCAGGATCACGCGATCGGCCTCGATACGGCGGCCGTCGACCAGCCGCAGGCCGGCGTCGTCGAGCGTGGCGATCTCGCCGCGTCGCCAGGCGATCGTGCCGGCGGCCAGTGCGGCGGCGATCCGGGCCATGATATCCGGCGGCAGGGTGCCGGGCAGTCGCGCGCGGGCGAGCGAGTCGCTGCGGGCGGCGGTGGACTGGCGGGCGAACGGTGCCAGGCATTTGGCGCCGGCATAGCAGGGGTCGCTGTCGAAATCGGCGGCCCTGGGGGCGGTACGGGTCACCCAGCACACCGTGCGGCCGGCTTCGCTCAGCGACAGGGCGAGCTGGGCTCCGGTGATCCCGCCGCCGATCACGGCCACGCGGGCATCGCTGGCGCCGCGACCGGCATCGAAGCCGGCGTCGAAGACATGTTCGGCCGGCCCGCCCCAGGGCGGTCGGTAGGGGGCGTTGGGCCCCAGCGCGAGTACCACGCGGCGGGCGGTCAATGTCGTCCCTGCGGCGGTGGCGATCCGCCAGTTGCCGCCTGCGGGCTCGACTGCAACGGCGCGGCCGACGAGCGTGGGCGGCTCGGTCGTGGCCTGTTCGGCATGGGCTTCGAACAGCGCACGGGAAGGCCGCCGGTAGTAGCCCAGACGATGGCCGGCATCGAAGCCGCGGTGGGCGGCGAAGCGGCGCAGGCTGTCGGCGCGCTGGCCCAGATGATGCGCGCCGGATGAGCGCAGGAACGCCATGCCACAGGCATCGGCGCGGCGGCGCCAGGCCGCCAGGGGCGGCTGGTCGTCGAGCACGGCAATCTCGGCGCCCGGCGCGGCGTCGGTCAATGCGGCGCCGACGAAGCGGCCGTGCAGGCCGCCGCCGACGATCAGCCAGTCCAGCATGGAAACGTCCGGCGGGGAGTCAGCCGAGGGCGCGCAGTTGCTCGGCGGTGAGCAGCCAGCGCAGCGTGCCGGTACCGCCCTCGGGCGGGCCGGGGAATTCCAGCATGGCCGCACCGGCCTTTTTGAACGCCATGAGCCGGTCGCGGCGCCGGGTCAGGCTCCAGGAGACCCACGTGGCCAGGTCCGGTTCGTGGCCGATGAGCACCAGCCGTCGGTCGCCGAAGTGGGTGTGCAGGAATTCATCCAGCGCCTGCATATCCACAGGCGGAGCCAGGACGTCCGCTTCCTCGATGGTGGGGTCGTCCAGATAGCCGGCGAGGATGTCGGCGGTCTGGCGAGCGCGCAGAAGCGGGCTGACGACCAGGTCGTCGATACGGGCGCCGGCCAGGGTGGCCCGCAGGCCGATACCGGCGGCACGCGTGCGTCGCTGGCCCTTGGGCGTCAGCGGGCGTTCGGCGTCGGACAGCCCCAGGCGCTCGGCGTCTTCTGCTTCCAGCGCGATGCCGTGACGTATAACGATGATGTCCATGAGCCGATTGTCGCTTGGATACGGCTCGCCGGCCAGCGCCCTGCGAGGTTCGGGACTATGAAAACGCGGCCGTATGACGAAAAAAACAATCGTGATCCGGCCGCACGGCTCGGCCTGGCCCAAACGGCTGTGTAGCAACGTTTAAATCGGCAGGCGGTAGACCAATCTGGGTTTGAGCCGCGCACGAGGCCGACGCGCGCTGCGCCGGCCTCATAGACAAGTGTCCACCGCGGCGGTGAAAGACTGACCAGACCGGCCAACCTTTGCCCCATGCGGGTTTGGGCGGTTCAAGCCCGAGTTTATCCACAGTGTTGTGCACTGCTTGTCCACGCGCGACCACAACATATAGTCCCGATAGGGGGTTAAAATGGCGCTTGACCACAGCATCTAGTGGGGTAGAGTTTGTGGGCAACCCGCTGGGACACACCCTCGTGTCGCGGGTTCAGGGGTCACAATTTCCGGTTCGTTCGTTGCTTCAACGGGCCGTTCAGCGCGGAGAGCACATGCAACAGTCACAGGTATCCGAGCGCGCCCAGGCGAGCGATTCGGTGCGCGGCCAGTCGTCCGAACAGTCGGGCGGCTACGGCGCGAGCATCGAAGCCACCGCGCCGGGCGGCTACAAGGTCATCCGCCGCAACGGCAAGGTCACGCCGTTCGACGGCTCCAAGATCGAGCTGGCGGTCACCAAGGCCTTCATCGATGTCGAAGGCCAGCAGGGCGCGGCCTCCAGCCGTATCCGCGAGACGGTCAAGGACATCACCCGCCAGGTCGTCCAGGGCGTCACCCGCAGCCTGCCCGGCGGCGGCGCGGTGCATATCGAGGATATCCAGGACTACGTCGAGCTCGCGCTCATGCGCTCGGGCGAGCACAAGGTCGCGCGTTCCTACGTACTCTATCGTGAAGAGCGGGCCCACGAGCGCGCGGCCAAGCAGGCCGAAAAGGGCGGCGCCGAGACCGCCGGCATGGCCGATATCAATGTCGCCTTCAAGGACGGCACCACGCGCGCGCTCGATCGCGACCGGCTGTCGCGCGTCATCGACGAAGCCTGTGCCGGCGTCGACGGTGTGACCGCCGAGCAGGTCCTCAAGGACACGCTCAAGAACGCCTTCGACGGCATCTCCGAAGACGAGCTGTCCACCGCGCTGGTGCTCTCCGCGCGTCAGCGCCTGGAAGCCGAGCCCAACTACGGCACCGTGGCCGCGCGTCTGCTCATGGACAAGCTGCGCCATGAAGCGCTGACCTTCCTCGCCGACGGCCAGGTCGAATACGCGACCCACGCCGAGATGCGCGAACGCTATCCGTCGTATTTCAAGGACTTCATCGCCCGCGGCGTGCACCATGAACTGCTCGCCCCGGACCTGATGGAATACGACCTGGACCGTCTCGGCCAGGCGCTGATCGCCGATCGCGACCTGCAGTTCACCTATCTGGGCCTGCAGACGCTCTACGACCGCTACTTCATCCATCACGAATCCAAGCGCTTCGAACTGCCGCAGGCGTTCTACATGCGCGTGGCGATGGGCCTGGCGATCAACGAGATCGAGCGCGAAGAAAAGGCCATCGAGTTCTACAAGCTGCTGTCGAGCTTCGACTTCATGTCGTCCACGCCGACGCTGTTCAACTCCGGCACGCTGCGCCCGCAGCTGTCGAGCTGCTACCTGACCACCGTGGCCGACGACCTGCACGGCATCTACGAAGCGGTCCAGGACAACGCGCTGCTGTCGAAATTCGCCGGCGGCCTCGGCAACGACTGGACGCCGGTGCGTGCCATGGGTGCCCATATCAAGGGCACCAACGGCAAGAGCCAGGGCGTGGTCCCGTTCCTGAAAGTGGTCAACGATACGGCCGTGGCCGTGAACCAGGGCGGCAAGCGCAAGGGCGCGGTCTGTGCCTATCTGGAAACCTGGCACAAGGACATCGAGGAATTCCTCGACCTGCGCAAGAACACCGGCGACGACCGTCGACGGTGTCATGACATGAACACCGCGAACTGGATCCCGGATCTGTTCGTCAAGCGCGTGCTCAACGACGAGCCGTGGACGCTGTTCTCGCCCAACGACGTGCCGGACCTGCACGATCTGACCGGCAAGGCGTTCGAAGAAGCCTATGTCGGCTATGAGGAAAAGGCGGCCCGCGGCGAGATCAAGAACGTCAAGACGCTGTCGGCCGTGAACCTGTGGCGCAAGATGCTCAGCCTGCTGTTCGAAACGGGCCACCCGTGGTTCACCTTCAAGGACCCGTGCAACCTGCGCAGCCCGCAGCAGCACAAGGGCGTGGTGCATTCGTCCAACCTGTGCACCGAGATCACGCTCAACACCTCGCCGGGCAAGGAAATCGCGGTCTGCAACCTGGGTTCGGTGAACCTGCCGCAGCACATTGAAAACGGCGAGTTGAACGTGGCGAAGCTCGAAGCCACCATCAACACCGCCATGCGCATGCTCGATAACGTCATCGAGTACAACTACTACAGCGTGAAGACCGCGCGGGATTCCAACCTGCGTCACCGTCCGGTCGGCATGGGCCTGATGGGCTTCCAGGATGCGCTGTACAAGTTGAAGCTGCCCTACGAATCGGACGAGGCCGTCGAGTTTGCCGATCGCTCCATGGAGCAGATCAGCTATCTCGCCATCAAGGCCTCGACCAACCTGGCCGAAGAGCGCGGCGCCTACAGCTCCTTCAAGGGCAGTCTGTGGGATCAGGGCATCCTGCCGATCGACTCGATCAAGATCCTGCGTGAAAACCGCGGCGACGAGTATCTCGATCAGGACGAGACCGCCACGCTGGATTGGGAAACCCTGCGCGAACGCGTCATGAGCGTGGGCATGCGCAACTCCAACTGCATGGCCATCGCCCCCACCGCGACCATCGCCAACATCACCGGCGTGAGCCAGTCCATCGAGCCGACGTATCAGAACCTGTACGTCAAATCGAACCTGTCGGGCGAGTTCACCGTGGCCAACCCCTACCTCGTGGAAGACCTCAAGGCGCTCGGCCTGTGGGACGAGGTCATGGCCAACGATCTGAAGTACTACGACGGCAGCGTGCAGGGCATCGACCGCATTCCGGACGACCTGAAAGTGCTCTACAAATGCGCCTTCGAAATCGACCCGCGCTGGCTGGTGGAAGCCGGTTCGCGTCGCCAGAAATGGCTGGATCAGGCCCAGAGCCTGAACCTGTACATGGCCGAACCGTCGGGCCGCAAGCTGGACGAACTCTACAAGTTCGCCTGGAAGAAAGGCCTGAAGACCACCTACTACCTGCGTTCGACCAGTGCCACGCATACCGAGAAGTCGACGATCACCGATCATCGCCTGAACGCGGTCGGCAACGGCGGCAAGGGCTCCGGCGGCGGTGCCGGTGCCGGCGGCTCGGTCACGGGTGGTGCGAGCAACGGCGGCGGTCAGGCGGTCAATGCGGCATCGAACGGTGCGAGTGCGGCCAGCGAAGCGCCCAAGCCGTCGGCCCGGCCCACGGCCTCGGCGGCCTCGCCCGCGCCGGCCGGCCAGCCGACCGCACCCATGGCCTGTGCCATCGATGATCCGGACTGCGAGGCCTGCCAGTAAACGGCAGGCCGGCTATTCACGAATCGTCATGTCCGATTTCAACGATAGCGCAGCCCACGACGGCTCGGCCCGCCCCGTAACGGGGGCGAGCCGGCCGCACCGCGTGGCCAAGACGCGCCAGATCATCAAAAGCCGCCGCGTGATCCATCACCGGCGCCGCAAATAAAGAATTCCAAGGAAGGAACGACACCATGCTCGACTTCGAAGACACCCCGCGCCAGGGCATTCCCAACCGCGACCACGCCACGACGTCGAACCCGAACCCGGCCGGCGACACGCCCGATCCGTTCGCGCTCGACAAGGCCGAAGCGCCGGCCAGCCACAGCAGCGAACCGGCCGAAGCGGTCACCGGTCTGGAACAGGTCGAGCTCGGCGGCGACCGTGTCTCGGTGGACGACAAGCGCATCATCAACTGCCGTGCCGACGTCAACCAGCTCGTGCCGTTCAAGTACACCTGGGCCTGGGAGAAGTACCTCAACGCCTGCGCCAACCACTGGATGCCGCAGGAAGTGAACATGTCCGCCGACATCGCCATGTGGCAGGACCCGGAGGCGCTGACCGAAGACGAGCGCACCATCCTCAAGCGCGGCTTCGGCTTCTTCGCCTCCAGCGAATCGCTGGTCGCCAACAACATCGTGCTCGGCGTGTACAAGCACCTCACCAACCCCGAATGCCGCCAGTACCTGCTGCGCCAAGCCTTCGAGGAAGCCGTGCACGGTCACACCTTCCAGTACATCGTGGAGAGCCTCAACCTCGACGAGGGCGAGATCTTCAACATGTACCGCGAGCTGCCCAGCGTGCACAACAAGGCCGCCTGGGCCATGCAGTACACCCAGAGCCTGAACGACCCCAACTTCCAGACCGGCACCCACGAGAACGACCAGATTTTCCTGCGTGACTTGATCGCCTTCTACGTGATCTTCGAAGGCATCTGGTTCTATGCCGGCTTCGTGCAGTATCTGAGCTTCGGCCGCCGCAACAAGATGACCGGCACCGCCGAGCAGATGCAATACATCATGCGCGACGAGTCCATGCACCTGAACTTCGGCATCGACGTGATCAACCAGATCAAGATCGAAAACCCGAACCTCTGGACCGAAGAGTTCCAGGCCGAAGCCCGTCGCATGATCGACGAAGCCATGCACCTGGAAATCGAATACGCCCACGACACCATGCCCCGCGGCGTGCTCGGCCTGAACGCCAGCATGTTCGACGAATACATGAAGTTCATCGCCAACCGCCGCTGTTCACAGATCGGTCTGGCCGAACTCTACCCCGGCGCGGAAAACCCGTTCCCGTGGATGAGCGAGATGATGGATCTGAAGAAGGAGAAGAACTTCTTTGAGACTCGGGTGATTGAGTATCAGTCGGGTGGGGCGTTGAGCTGGGATTGATCAGACGGTCGGGTTAGAGAGTTTTTCTAGGAGATGTCATGAGCCGCCCAGCCGAACGCCTTGTAGGTGAACGCGTTAATGGATGCTGGACGGTAGTTGAGAGACTTGAGAAAAAGGTAGGTGAATCAGGCGGAAATTTTTCCACGGGTTATATCGTGGAGAAAGACGATGGCGTGAAAGGGTTTCTTAAGGCTATCGATTTCTTGGTTGACCCGAATGAAGCTGACCCTGCGAGAAAATTGCAGGAATTAACTGCCGCGTTTAATTTCGAAAGAGACATATTGAGCGCGTGTCGTAATGCTCGACTTAGAAGAGTCGCAATTGCTATAGACGATGGTCGCTTGGTTCTCCCCGACACTGGAGAGGTCGTCCAATTTCTTATCTTTGAATTAGCTGATGGAAATCTCCACCATCGGGTTTTATTTGATGAAAATTTCGAGCTAGCTTGGGCTTTACGCGTCGCCCATAATGTTGCCAGCGGTCTTTGGCAAGTCCATAAAGAAAAAATTGCCCATCTGGACTTAAAGCCAAGTAACGTACTTTATTATGTTGCGGACGGGTCTAAAATTGCTGATTTCGGCAGGTCATCTAGATTAGGGACACCGGTATTTCAACATGAACGCTTAACTGTTGCTGGTGATCTAACATACGCGCCGCCGGAACTTTTGTATGGGTACGTGCATCCCGAATGGTTCGTGCGTCGCATCGGCTGCGATATGTATCTTTTAGGTAGTCTGGTAGTCCATCTGATCTCCGGCGTTGGACTAACGCAACAGATTCTGAGTCGCCTACCCGTAGGTTATTCATTTAATGAATGGCCATACGGGTACGAAGCGATCAAGCCGCATATCAGCGATCTGGTTGATGCAATTTTGAATGACGCTTTATCTAATGCGCATCCAACGATCAGAGGGGACTTGCAATCAGTTTTGGATGAGCTCTGCAACGTGGAGCCAGAAAAGCGTGGGAAGCCGGGCTTAGGCCGCCCACTCGCTGTTCAGTTTTCACTTCAGCGTTACATAAGTATTTTCGACCGACTCGCTAAAAAATCCGAATTGTTTCTTCGCAATAAATGAGCATAAATCGAGGCGACAGTGAACGCCGTTTACTTCCTAGATGGCGATCTAAGGAAGCAATGGAGCTATCGAAAGAGCTCACTCCAGCTCGAAGCGCGGGTCCGCAAGTAGTATTATCGGTTGCTGAGCATAATTCGAAGTTAGATGCGTGGCGCAATGAGCCGACCCAATCGCACGCGATAGATGTCGTCGGTAGCGGGTTATTTTCTCGGGATTTTCACGTTCCAGAGGAAGTGGTTCACCAGCTAATCGACCTTCGTGAAACGAATACAGCCGTCTCGAACTTGCTGCGGGCCTTTTTGGACGGTTCGTTATTAACAAATGGCCAAGCATTAGCATCCAAAACCATCGGGGATGCGCGGGCACAAATAAAAAACTACAGGAAGGCAACTCGAAACTATCCCAGGAATGCCTTTATTTGGGCTGAACTTGCTCGGGCGCACATTTCAGTCGGTGCGTCTGAACAGGCTGAGCGCGAGATCCTAACGGCTTTGATGTTGGCTCCAGAAGATAGGTTTATAACTCGATCGGCAGTTCGATTTTTCGTTCACGTAGGCGATTTTGGAAGAGCAAAACATGTTTTAGCTAACCATCGTCTGATTAAGAAAGACCCGTGGTTGGTTGCTCCTGAGTTGGCAGTGTCCCAACTAATGCAAAGAACCTCTAAACTGGTTGGTTTGGCAAAGAAAATAGTTTCGAGTGGAAATTATTCGTCTTTCCATGTATCGGAACTGGAAAGCGCCCTCGCATCTGTTGAGCTGGAGTCAGGTGCCAGAAAAAAATCCAGAAAACATTTTGCTAAAAGTCTCGTTGATCCTACAGAAAACAGCGTCGCCCAGGCGATATGGGGCCGGTCCGAAGGTCTGGATTTAGACTTTGATCTTCGGCTGTTAGACTTACCAGGCGCTTACGAGGCTAAAACGCTGGAATATGCTGAAGAGATCAAGTGGGATAAAGCGCTCGAGCAATGTGAGCTTTGGCAAAATGACGAGGTTTTCTCAAGCAGGCCGGCCGAGATTGGTTCATATATCGCCGCGGTCGCGTTGGGCGATCCTTTAATTAGCGAAAAGTTTTCTAGACGAGGGTTGAGCTCGAATCCGCGATCGATAACGTTAAAAAATAATTTGACGGTTTGCCTATGTCAGCAGGGTCGGCTAAATGAAGCTTTGGATGTTTTCCAAAGTATAAATTTTAAAGATCTGAAATCGCAAGATCGAAACTCATTACTGGCTACTACGGGGCTTATAAATTTCAGGCTAGGTAATTTGGCAGCGGGGCGCGAAAATTACGAGCTTGCAATTCGGCAGTTGAGGGCGCGGAATGATAAACGAGGCGTCGCATTGGCTATAGTTCATCTTGCTCAAGAGGAGAAGCATTGTGGCTCCGGGTTGGGCGAGAAGATACTAGAAGGCGCTGATAAACAGATTAGAGCCTCAGATGAGCCCGAAATTTTGGCTATGCATAATCGACTAGTGAACGCCAATTTAGGTGAGTTTTCTACGGACTCTACGGACTCTACGGACCCTACGGACCCTGTGACTGTTGAACTCCGGGATCATAACTCTATCCTACTGCCGCCGTCGGAGACGCCTGAATAGACCACGCTTGCCGATCCGGGTCGACGCCGCCCGTACGGCTTGGATCCGGCGACAGTGGCCAATAGCAGGATCCGGGGACAGTATATTTAATTCGCGAGTTGGTATGCGCGACACTCGCTCACAAGCGGCCCGCTCAGCTCAGCTCAATCAGTGGATGTAGTCCAGCGTAGAGCCAGGCTACTATCGCCACACATTACTCGCGGCCGGTATAGCTCTGTACCAGAAGCCTTACTTCTTACCGGTCTTCTCAACGAGATCTTGTCGGCACTTCTGCTCGATTTGATGCGTTATACGTTTTATAGCCGCGTGGTCGAGAGGCTGTGCCGTAGGCGTACGTACTAAGCTTTTCGCCTCGCGGGGCGTAAATACGCGGACTGGTTGTTGATTTGAGCCTTTGACCCGATCTACTTTCCAGCCCGGGATCGCGATGGCAGGCGTTGCTACCGTCGGCTCTCCCGTCGCTGAACTAAGCCATTCGCTCAGCCATTGCGCTTGCCGTTTGGCTTGTTCGAGGCATTTACGATCCTGCCAGCCTGCGAAGTTGATTGTCCGGCCGTCGAATCTGGCGGTGTAGTCATTTTCTGCCGTATCGCTGCGCTTTTGCTTTGAGCGCGCTTTGGTTTCTACGGCGAATACGCCTGTTGGGCCGATCACAACATGATCGATATTAAACCGGCCGCACGGTAGGTCGTGGAACACTTCGAAGCCGTCGCGCATGAGCTTGTTGAGCTCTTCGGCCGTTGCGACTTCGCCCTCCCAGCCGAGGCGGTAGGCCTGTAACTCACGAAAGATCCGCCGTAATCTAAAGCCTGAGTAGATTGAGGCGGCCAGTACCGTGATGATCGCGAGAGCGACGAGAAAATCAGAGACGGGCTCGTTCCTGAAATAAGGAATGCCTAACGCTGTCGCCAGCGTAATAAACCCGAATAGTGGACCTAACGCCAAGCAGTACATGGCATCCATGCCATGTGAGCGACGCTTCTCCGAAAGCTCGTGGCCGGGCGGGCGAAGCATACCGCGGGTAAGCGGGTGGCGCCGGCCGGTTCGTTTATCCTGGTATTCATTCCAACGAAGTTGGACTATCACCATAAAGAACGGCGGTGAAATGATCGCCAGTGCGCCTGCAAGCACTCCAAACTGAGTAATCATTCGAACCCCCGCTATGTCGTTATGATTATCGGGCGAGCGGGCAAAGTGCCTCTATTCGCCTCGATTTGACGATCGCTAGCCCTTTTTCTGTTATCGGCAGGTTGGCTGCAGAGCAACACTTGGGCGGTATCCAAAATTTGCCAGCTATGACCTGTTAGGTTTGAAGCGTTTGCGAGTGATGGTTGGCGATGTATTGTGCTGGGGGATCCTGACTTGGAAGCGTCCATGCCGTATGCGGCAAGCCGGATACCTGCTTATTACGGTGCGAGCATTCGCGAGTTTTGTTCGGCGCCACCGAACGCTGTGCTCGGCCAGCTGGCATCGGCTGGCATAGACCTCGAGGAAACGCAGAAGAACGCTTATCTCGAAGAGATTGGCATTCTCAGAACGCTGCTAGAAGCGCGCGAAGGCGCGATTTATCTTGAGTTCGCGGTGCCGCGACTGGCAAGCCGTATCGACGCGGTCGTCATCATCGATACCGCCTTATTCGTACTGGAATTTAAATGCGGCGCCGATCGATTTCATCGTGGCGATATTAACCAGACGTGGGATTACGGGCTGGACCTTAAGAATTTCCACGCCGGCAGCCACACGGCGGATATTTTTCCTGTTCTCGTCGCGACGAAGGCGGCCCATAGCGACCAAACATGGCAGCCGACGCACGCTGACGGCGTACGACCTCCCGCATGCAGTGGCGTTAATGGTTTAGCTGATTTGATCGATGAGGCGCTCGCTAGCCGAGGCGTTGGTTCAATCGATACACGCCGTTGGGCTATCTCTGCGTATCAACCGACGCCGACCATTGTTGAAGCGGCACAAGCGTTATACGCCCAGCATTCCGTAGATGCGATCGCGCGTAATGATGCCGGCGCCAAGAACCTTGCTGCGACCTCTGGACGAGTCGATCAAATAATTCTGGAGTCGCAGGCGAATCGAACGAAATCGATTGTGTTCGTTACCGGCGTGCCCGGTGCGGGCAAAACGCTCGTGGGGCTCGACGTGGCAACAAGGCGTCGAGATATCGACGCGCCTACCCACGCGGTATTCCTTTCCGGCAATGGCCCGCTCGTGATGGTCTTGCAAGAAGCACTCACCCGCGATGAGGTAGCTCGGGCTAAGGCGCGTGGCGAGCCGGTTCGTAAGGGGGCGGTGAAACAGAAGGTGAAGCCGTTTATACAAAACGTGCATCACTTTCGTGATGAAGGCGTTCGTGATCGTGAAACGCCGCCGCATGATCACGTCGTGATCTTCGATGAGGCCCAGCGGGCATGGAACCAAGATCGTACGTCGAGCTTTATGGCGCGGAGAAAAGGGATTGCGAACTTTGATCAATCCGAGCCTGAGTTTCTAATCGACTATATGGACCGCCACTCAGATTGGGCGGTGATCGTATGTCTAGTCGGCGGCGGGCAGGAAATTAATACGGGCGAGGACGGGATCGCCGGCTGGCTCGAATCGCTTTATAACCGCTTTCCGCACTGGCAGATCTATATTTCGCCAGAGCTGACCGATCGCGAATACGCAGCCGGCGGCGCACTTGAAAACCTCGCCAAACAGCGCGAGCTGCTTACCGTAGAAAGCCTGCATCTAGCGGTGTCGATGCGATCGTTTCGCGCCGAGAATCTCTCGGCGTTCGTCAAAGCGTTACTCGACTCTGAGCCCGGCACGGCGCACGAGATCGCTGCCACCCTTATTGAACGGTATCCGATTGTCGTGACGCGCGATCTCGACGCCGCAAAACGTTGGGTTCGCGAAAAGGCGCGGGGGAATGAGCGATTCGGCTTGGTCGCTTCGTCGCAGGCCCATCGAATGAAACCGCATGCCGTCGATATTCGGGTGAATATTGATCCGGTTCATTGGTTTCTGAACGACGCGCGCGATACGCGTTCGAGCTACTACTTGGAAGACGTGGCAACCGAGTTCCATATCCAAGGTCTGGAGTTGGATTGGGTGTGTATGACCTGGGACGCGGACCTCCGCCGTGTCAACGATGATTGGAGCTATCATGGCTTTCGCGGCTCACGGTGGACCAAAACCCATAAGCGAGAGCGTCAGCGTTATTTGTTGAACGCCTACCGCGTGTTACTCACACGCGCTCGCCAAGGTATGGCGATCTTTGTGCCGCCAGGCGATGTCGACGATCCAACGCGGGAGCCCACTTACTACGACGAAACGTACCGCTATTTGCGGGCGGCCGGTATTCCAACTTTGTACGAAACGGGGTAGATACTTCTCTCAGCAGAGGTGTATACGCTGATCGCGTAAGACAACCAACAGGTAGCTGCTAAATAATAGTTAAATTTGGTGCGAGACAGCGGTAGCCGTATAGCTTAAAAGCCGCCCGCGATAACCCATGAAGATGCCCATCGCTAGAAATTCTCGAGTCGATCGGTGCTGATTCTCGATCAGGGAGCAGTATATTTGACTCGAGAGCCAACCTCGTTGCACAGAAAGTTTGTAAGTAGATCTGGCGTCAGGGGTTGTATTGTGTGTGATGCGGCGTTGATTCATTGCTCTCGTGAAAAGGAATAGTCGGGTTGAAAGTGGACTTGGAGAAGATCGCAATTATCGAGTACCACGGCACTTCTGGCTCAACCCAGTCGTGTTTGAAGGCGCTTGCTCGACTTATCCACTATGGTGATCGAATTCGGTTCGCTTACTTAGTAACACGGGGGGATAAACACGGTTTTTTGTTGGAAATAAATGAATCTGATCGAATTGCCATAGCCGTGGGTTTTCGTTCAGGGTATTCCGGAGAAGGGCCGCGCGGCTTGGTGGCGGCCTTTAGGCTATTCGAGTTCTTTGGCGTCGAAATCGAAGAGGTTGAAGTATCGAGTGCACTAATGTTTCGTTTTGAGCATACCGCTCTCACATATAGCGACATATCTTCCATTGAATGCGCATCCCCTATTTGGCCCCGCCGAATTTACGACTACATACTAGCGATCCAAGGCGATTACGAAGAATTGCCTATCGACTTCGCAAGGCTGTTCCCGTCACGCCTTCCTTTGGCTGGCGTAGATAAGCGGATTGAAGACCTGGCATTGCGTTTTAGTGTTGATCCAGACGGGGCTTTGATAGAGGGCTACCGACGGTTAGAAGCGCAAGTTAAAGCCCGTATAGGTGGAGGAGAAAAGTCAGGTGTCGGTTTGTTTTCCGCTGTATTTCAAGGCGTTCAATCTAGCCTCTATTGGGGGTGCGAATTGCCCACTGCGGAACATATCGCTAGAGCCAAGCTTTTTGAGGCTGTTTTCGGTATGTATAGAAACCCGAGAATGCATAACCCGAGGGCTATTGACGATGGCCCTCGCCCAGCTGATGTTACTGAGTTCCTCGCGCTTAACGAACTTTTTCTACTCGAATCGTCTGCAATTCTGAGATCGTCCGACGAATGAAAGCGCGATCCAGAATCCGTCGACTGCATATTTGAATTCTGATCCGTTCTGATCCGTTCTGATCCGGGGGCGGTATATTTAATTCGCGAGTTGGCGCGCGCCTGCCCACTCAGGAGAGGCCGCGGCTCGTAATAAACAATCCAATCGCCGACCGCGGCTTCGACTTGCCGACGGTAAGTGGCCGGGAAGTGGTAGTGGCTTTCTATAAGGTCGTCGTAGATCGAACTTTCAGAAGCGGTAAATACTGCGTTCGACATTGGTGCGATCGATTAATCCTGAGCGAGAATGCAACGACGATGGCTCAGGCGACAGCGTTTGAAAAGTCTTGCGTCGCTTGGAGCCGCACGCTAAGTCGGGTCTTGTAATGTGCAAGGCGCCGCGGGTGCGGCGCCTCGTCGTTTAACCAAGCGAACTGACTTGGCCAAGGGCGGGCGGTGGTTGGCGCCCGGTACGCGTTCGATTAGTCGGGGTGGCCGAAGCGGCTGATCAATTCGGGACCACCTGTTGGTCGGCGAAGTCGCGGTAGGAATGCAGCGGCCGGCCCAGCAGCGTGGTGAGTCGCTCGATGTCGCCGGCTTCCGGGGCCATGCCGTCGCTGACATAGCGCTCGGCCATCAGACGCATTTCGTAGGCCATCCATTTGGGCATGACGTGGGCCATGTTCTGCTCGAAGCCGGTGGGGTCGTCGCCGCCATAGGCGATGGAACGGCCGAGCACGTCGGACCAGATCGCGGCGATGTCCGACCCGGTGAGCGTGTCGGGGCCGACCAGGTTGATGGTATCGCTTGCCAGCGTGGCCGGTGACTGGTCGCGGCGGATCAGTTCGAGGGCGGCGACTTCGGCGATATCGCGCACATCGATCATGGCCACGCCCTTGCTGCCGATCGGCATCGGGTATACGCCGTGCTCACGGATGACATCCGTGACCATGATTTCGTTATCGATGAAATACGCGGGGCGCAGAATCGTGGCGCTGAAGCCCATCTGCTCGATCATGCGTTCGGCGCCGGATTTGACCGCGAAGTGGGGCACGTTCACGAAACGCTCGGCGTGAATCACCGACAGGTACACGACGCGCTGGACGCCGGCCTCGCGGGCGATGTTGAGGGCGATCAGGGCCTGGGTGAATTCGTCGCCGGCCACCGCATTCAACAGGAACAAGGTGGATACGCCGGTGAAGGCGCGCCGCATCGCATCGATATCGAGCATCTCGCCCTGCACGACATCGACGCCGGCCGGGAATGTCGCTTTCGACGGGTCGCGTACGAGAACGCGGACATCGGTCTGACGTGCGACCAGCTGGTCGACAACCTGACGGCCGACGCGGCCGGTAGCGCCTGTAATGAGGATGGTCATGTGAATCTCCGAGGTGTGTTGAGGAACGATTTGAAGTCTACGGGCTCGATTTCGTAGCGATAGACGCTATATTTGGACGCTCTGTCTCACTGGTGGAACACATGAATCTGCTTGCGCTTGCCGACTTCAACCTCGTGGCCCGGCACGGCGGGTTCGGCAAGGCGGCGCGCGCTGCATCGCGCCCGAAAGCCACGCTGTCGCGGCGTGTCGCGGAGCTGGAAGCCAGCCTCGATCTGCGCCTGTTCGAACGCGGCGGCCACCGCCTGAAGCTGACCGAGGAAGGCCAGGCGCTCTATGAGAGAACAGGCGCGCTGCTGGCGGATCTGGAAGAAAGCACGGCCGCGATCAGCGCCGGGGGCCAGCGCCCGCGCGGGCGGCTACGCATCAGCGCGCCGTTGCTCTTTTCGCATGTCGCGCTCGGCAAACTCGCCGCCGAGTTCGCGCTCAAGTATCCCGAGGTGCGGGTGGAGATCACCACCGAGGATCGGGCGGTTCATATGGTCGAGGAGACCTACGACCTGGTGATTCGTATCAACCCGGCGCCGCAGGAACGCCTGGTCGGCCGCGTGTTCATGCGCGACCGGCTGGTCGTGGTGGCGAGCCCGGCGGTCGCTCGGCCCGCCGGCGACGACGCGGTGCCGGTGGTGGTCCGCGGTCAGGAGGACACGCGCGATACGTGGGACGTGGTGACCACGAGCGGCCCGTCGTCTATCGCGGTTCAGCCGATTCTTCGCCTGTCATCGATGCTGATGGTTCGGGACGCGGTACGCGCGGGGGCCGGTGCGGCGTGTCTGCCGCTGTCGCTGGCCAGCCGGGATGTGGCCGACGGCCGATTGGTGCAATGGGGCGAGCTGGACGCGCCGGAGATCGCGCTCTGGACGTTGTATCCGTCCCGCCGGTTTCTGAGCGCGCGTGTCTCGGCGTTCGTGGCGCATCTGAAAGAGGCATTCCCGAACGGCACGCCGGATGAGCTCGCGGCGTATATCGATGCCTGAGCCGCCCATGCTTGCCCGCCGGTTTCCGTGCGTTGGGGTCAGGTCTTGCATCGTGCATAACCGCGTTAGAATCAACTCAAAACCGCAACAGCAAGCCAGTTATGGCCCGACCGCTCCGCCTCGAATTCGCCGGCGCGCTCTATCACGTCACCGCCCGCGGCGATCGCCAGGAAGCGATCTATGAGGACGATGAAGACAGGCACGCGTTTCTGGATGTTCTCGCGCGTGTCGCCGATCGCTTCAACTGGTTGGTGCACGCCTACTGCGAGATGACGAACCACTATCACCTGCTGATCGAAACGCCGGACGGCAATTTGTCTAAGGGCATGCGGCAATTGAACGGGGTGTATACCCAGTACAGCAATCGCCGGCACGGCCGCGTGGGGCATCTGTTCCAGGAACGCTACAAGGCGATTCTCGTGCAGAAGGAATCGTATCTCTTGGAAGTGGCTCGTTATGTCGTGCTCAACCCGGTACGAGCGCAGATGGTGCGCAGTGCCGGCGATTGGCCGTGGAGCAGTTACCGCGCAACGTCCGGGCGTGCGGGCGTGCCAGGTTTTCTCACCACCGATTGGGTTCTGTCGGCGTTCGGCGATCGGTTGAAAGAATCACAGCTCGCCTACCGGCGGTTCGTGACCGAGGGTCGCGGCCAGCCCGCGCCGTGGGCAGCGCTCGCCAATCAAGTGCTGCTGGGCGACGATGCGTTCGTCGATCGCATGCGCGCGAAGATCGATCAATCCAACCGCTCGCTTGCCGAAGTGCCGCGTGCCCAGCGGGCCGGGCGGGCCAGGCCGTTGGCCGACTATGCTGCCCAGAGCAATACGCGTAATGAAGCAATCGTTGCGGCCTTCGGCTCCGGCGGTTACAGCATGGCCGAGATCGGGGCCTATTTCGGCGTGCATTATTCGACGGTCAGCCGGGTCGTGCGGACCGCCGAGTGCGGTTCGTGAATACCGGCGCGTTCGATGATGGGCGTTGAGCGTAAACCACTGTGTATAAAAAAGTGGCAGGCGTGTTCGGCCTGGTTTCGCTAGAGGCCGCAGCGGTTCTAAAACGAGCGCTTAGACGCGCCCTGACGCTGTATAATGCACATGATGAGCGCCGACTGCGATGACGAGCCCGCCGAAGAGCCAACAGGCTTAGCCGAACAGCACGTACCGGTGCCGCGGGTTCGGATTTTTGCCACGATCGGCTGTGCGCTGATGATGATGGCGCTGGACGGCACGATAGTCGCGACCGCGCTGGAATCCCTCACCGCCGGGCTGGATACTTCAGTCAACTGGGCCAGCTGGACCATCACGATTTACTCGTTCGGTTTCGTCGTGATGCTGCCAGTCAGCGGTCGGCTCGCTGTGCGCTTTGGCAACCGCAACGTCTTCTTGGGTTCGGTCGCCGTGTTCAGTGCGGCCTCGCTATGCTGTGCCCTGTCCGACAATATCGCCACGCTGATCGCACTGCGTGCGCTACAAGCCGCAGGCGGGGCGGGTTTCACGCCCGCCGCCACGGGCATTATCGTTCAGCATTTCGGCGCGGCGCGCGACCGCTACGTGGGTTTGTTCGGCAGCATCTTTCCGGTCGGTGCGATGATCGGGCCGATATTCGGCGGCCTGTTCGTAACGTATTGGAGTTGGCGCGGCATCTTCCTCGTTAATGTGCCCATTGGCCTGACGGTCGCTGCGCTGGTCTACTTATACGTACCGCGCGATCAACCGCGAACGCCGTTGCGCCGCGCACGGTTCGATATGACCGGTCTGGTGATCTTTGGCGTTGGGCTGCTGCTTGCCATGTTTGCGGTAACGCATCTGGCCGAGCCGGAAATTCACGCAGGGTCGGTGTCGTTCCTGGCACCGCTTGTTCTGGGCGTCGGCGCGCTGGGTTATTTCCTGCGTCATATCAGGAACAAGCCCAATCCTTTTATCGATCCGCGGCTGATTCATGGGACGGGTTTCGGCACCGTCAATTTGATCAATATCCTCTATGGGGGTGCGAGCATCGGTCTATTGGTGCTGGTGCCGTTGTATGCCATCAACCGGTACGGCATGAACGCTTTCGATGCCGGTACCCTGCTCGCCGCTCAGGGTATTGCTGCGATTACGTTTTCCTCGCTGGCCGCATTCGCATTGCGTAGTACCGGTTATCGGCCGCCGATGTATTTCGGTGCCGCGTTCATCGTGATGGGCTTTGTGCTGTTATCCACCGCGCCTTGGTGGGGCGTGCCGCCGTATGTCTGGCTGGCGGGGGCGACGTTCCTGTTCGGCGTCGGCGGTGGCACCATGAACCCGTCCAGCCGCAACGCCGGATTGCAGCTGGCGCCGGACAGGGCACCTTCAATCGCGGCGTTGCGGTCCATGTGCATGCAGGTGGGGCGGATCGCGACCATCTCGATCGCGACCGCGATCATTGCCAGCTCCAGCGACCCTGCCGAGGCCCAGTCATGGATCTACTTCGTGGCTGCGGTGGTTCTGCTCTGTGCGATACCGGTCATTGCGCGGGTGCCAGAACATCGAGGCGCGTGGTAGCCGGCGATCGTTGCTCGTCAGCACGCGATAAGCGGTCCGTTAGCCGTCTCGCGCCGGCGTGTCTTCGTTGCCGTCCTCGGCCGCCGTTCCGGTCTCCGGGAGGCCGTTGCGGAACTCGATCGTACGATGCGGGTAGGGGATCCCGATGCCGGCTTCGTCCAGGGCCTCTTTCACCGCGCGCAGGATGTCCTTTTGATAGAGGAAATAATCGTCCGCCGAGACCCAGGCTCGGGCGAGAAAATCCACCGAGCTGGCGCCAAGGCCGCTCACCTTCACGAGCGGTTCGTTGTCGGTCTGGGTACGGTCGTCGGCTTTGATGGCCTCGCTGATCACGCGCTCGGCTTCGGCAAGCGAGGCGTCGTAGCTGACGCCGAATGTCCACTCTGCCTGCCGGTTGGGGTAGACCGAGTAGTTGTGGATCGTGTTACCCCAAACATCCGAGTTCGGCACGATCACCTGCACGTTGCCGACGGTCGCAAGCTCCGTGTAGTTGATCGAGATCTCGTTCACCGTGCCCATCTCGCCGTTGCCCACGCTGACGAAGTCGCCCTCGGCGAACGGACGAAACAGAATGATCATCACGCCGGAGGCGATGTTGGACAACGTGCCCTGCAGAGCGAGGCCGACGGCCAGACCGGCGGCACCCAGTGCTGCAATGATGGATGTGGTCTGGATACCGAAGGTGTTGAGGATGAAGAGAAACGTGAACCCGAGGATCACGTAGCGCGCGATCGAGCCGAGAAACTTGAACAGCGTATTGTCGAGATCGCCGCGCGCCTGCGCGGTACGACGCAGGCGCCGGGCGACCCAGCGCGCGATCATCATCCCGATCATCAGAATGATGATGGCCAGCACGACGTCGCCGGCCACGGTCAGCATCGCCTTGAGCGTGATGTAGTCCGACAGGCTCTGACCATCGACCACGTTGGTCGTGAACAGGCTGTGTAGAAAAGACCGCACGCTTTCCCACGCGTGCTGCAGCATTTCCATCGCTTACCCCTTGGGTGGTGGTTTTTCGTAAAGTTGGCGGGGCCTCGCCGGCCGATCGGCAGACGAACCCAAGCATCGAAACCGCGAGGCCACTTACGCAGATCGCGATATTCGATCGGACATTCGGCGAGTCGGGTAATTCGATGGCAGGCAATCTGATTGCCTATGCGTTCTATTGGACGCGAGTCGAACTATGGATGCAAATGCGCTGTTCCACCGACTGTTCGCGGCGATGTGGGGCCGGGTTGCACGTGACCGCTGAAAGATTCTGGCCCGGGGCTGAAATTCGTGAGCCGGGCTATGGCGCAGGTTATTGATTCCGTTGCCTGGAACACGCGTAGCCGGACACGCGCTCGTTCGCCGGCCGACGAGTCTGCGAATCGGATACGGCTGAGACGACGCGTTCGTCGATCGGATGCATTCGAAACAGCAGCCGTTCCAGCGCAGCTTGCCGCCGCGCCCGGGGGAGACGCCGAGTGCTTGCTGCCGGCGGCCGATTTCTGCGACGTGTCTGCTGCCCATACCGATGCGATTGCATTGCCGAGCCTGGCAGCCGGCGTCGATAGCCACGCGATCAAAAAGCAACGCCGGAGGTTGTCCGGCGTTGCTGTTCAGAGGCTTCGCGGCCGCTGACCTTGGCGCGCAGGCATACGCCTACGCGCTCGATCCGACACGCCAATCATCCTCTGCCGGCAAGGCCCTGCGCCGTATCGTCTATGTGGACGGCTTTTGGGGCAGCGCGAAGGCGATGGTGTAATCGCCGCGGTACGTGCCCAACGGTTGATGGCCGCCGGCCGTGATCACGACATATTCGCGGCCGTCCGCGCCGCGATAAATCGACGGATTCGCCTGCCCGCCGGCCGGCAGGTAGGTCGACCACAGCACCTTGCCCGTATCGGTGTCGTAGGCACGCAGCATGTTGTCGGCGGTGCCGGCGATGAAGGTCAGGCCGCCGGCCGTCATCACGCCGCCGCCGAGATCCGGCACGCTGCTGGGCAAAGGCAGATTCTGCTTGAGGTTGAACGGGGCGGTATGGCGACTGTTGCCCAGCGGCGCGGACCACTTTGTTTTGCCGCTGGCCAGATCGATCTGGTTGATCGTGGCCCAGGGCGGCGCGTTGCACGGCATCTTGATCGGGCTGAGGAACGGATGCAGGTGGATCGCGTAGGCCAGGCCGTACTGCGGCTTCCAGGTGCCGCCGCCATAACCGTCCGGCGGCAGGCCCTTGCCATCCCAACGCTGTATCGCCGGAGGGTGATCGGCTTCGTCCCGCGGGATCAGGGTCCCAATGAACGGCAGATAGTTGGCCACGATATTCATCTGACCGTCGGGTGAGAACGATGCGCCGTACCAGTCACTGGTGCCGTCGAAGGTCGGAAACATGATCGACCCCTGCCGGGTGGGCGGCGTGAAATCACCCTTGTAATACGATTGCTGGAACCGCACCCGGCACCACATCTGATCGAACGGCGTTGCGCCCCACATATCGGTGGCGCTCAGGTCGTGTTTCGGAAACTGCGGTTCGTCGGGCGAGTAGGGCTGGGTCTTGGACAGCCAGCCGTTGTTGTAGACACCGTCGCTCGGCCCGCCGGGGACGGGCTGTTCCACGACGCGCTTGATCGGCTCGCCGGTCAGCCGGTTGAGTACGAACACCTGGCCGCGTTTGTTGGTCGACACCAGCGCTGGCGTGTGTCCGCCATGCCCGTCGGGCCATTGCACCAGAGTCGGGCCGACCGGGATATCGAAATCCCACAGGTCGGTGTGCGCTTCCTGGAAGTGCCAGAGTTCCTTGCCGGTCTTCGCGTTGAGCGCCACGATCGAGCCGGAGTATTCATCGTCGAACGGCCGGCGATTGCCGCCGTAGTAGTCGGGCGTGGCGTTGCCGGTGGGCAGGTAGACGATATCGTTGTCCGGATCGCCGCTGATACGGCCCCACACATTGGGGGTCGACGGCGTATAGATCTCGCCGTCTGCCAACGGCGCGGTGGGGTTGGTCTTGCCCAGATCCCAGTGCCAGACGAGTTGGCCGGTGACGGCGTCCCAGGCGCGCACGACGCCGGACGGCTCGCCCCAGTACCAGTTGTCGAAGACGTTGCCGCCGGTATAGACGCGGCCGTTCATCACCAACGGTGCAGAGGTCTGTACCAGCGTGCCGGGCTTCATCGGGCCGATGTTCTGCGATAGGTCGATCATGCCATTGGTGCCGAAGCCCGGGCATTTCTTGCCGGTCCTGGCATCCAGAGCGACGATATACCGACCCATGGTGGGCGCGATGATGCGCGTGGCGCACATCTGGCTCCCGTCGGGTGCCTGATAATCGGACGGTGCCTTGTAAAAGGCCACGCCGCGGCAGTTGACGAAGTTGTTGACCGAATCGTCGATTCCCGTGGGTTTGAACTTCCACTGCTGTTTGCCGGTGGTGGCATCGAGTGCCACGACCCAGGCGTTGGGCGTACAGGTATAGGCTGTGTTGCCGATCTTGATCGGCGTGGCCTCCGAGCCCCAATGCGGCGATTCGTCATAGGCGTGGTTCATGTCGCCGCTGCGATATGTCCAGGCTTTTTTCAGCTGGGCGACGTTATCGACATTGATCTGGTCGAGCGGCGAGAATCGGCTCTGGCCCTTGGTACGGCCCCAGCTCGGCCAGTCGTCAGGGTCGACCGATGTCGTCGGCAGGGTGACGTGGTCGTCGCTGTCGTTATTCGCGACCGTGCCATCGGGATGGCTGATCCACGGCATGCTCAGCAGCACGCCGATACCGGCGACGATCAGCCCGATGGATGCCAGGCCGGTCGTCAGCGCCGGCGCCTTGGCCGAGGCCATGCCGCGCCAGGCCCAGGGCAGCATCAACAGCAAGGCGATCAACAGCGTTACGTCGAGCCGGGGGATCGCGGTGAAAACCGTCCACTGATTGAAGCCGGTTTCGGCGAACGACCAGACGACGACGGCCGCGAACAGCACCAGGTGCAGCCAGAAGGCGATGCCGCGGCGTGCGATCAGCAGCCCGCCGACGAGCAGATAACCGATGCCACCCACCAGATACGCCGGCGTGCCGCCGACACGCGTCAGCCAGATGCCCTCGGCCGTCAGCAGCAGGCCGAAAACGACCGCAGCCACACCCATGACCACGGTCAGACGATTCCTTCGTTCCATCGTTTTGACACCCCTTGTGCCATTAATTGCTATATACATGTAAAAGAATAGCAGGCCATACCAGCGCTTGCTCGTCGGCCCGCGCGCTGATGCGAGCCTAGGGATTCGTGTCGTTGGTATGCTATGCCGGTGAGCGCCGCAGCCCCGGCCACCGTTGGCTGTCGAAGTTTTCCTGCGTGTTCAGTCACATCCGCGCCGGAGGAGACGCTGGCCTGGCGCCCGCCAGCCGGCGAAGGCCGTCCCTACAAGCGCGACTATCGACGGGCTCTCCATCGCGCGCGTTTTCGGGATCGTCCGGTCGTGCTGCGCAATGCCGGGCGCGTCGCCGTCCGATTACTCGTTGTTCCGGTATCGAAACGACCGATCTCGTCAGCGGGTTTGCCACCTCATCGAAAAGATGCCCGGCGTAGGTACCGTGCCGTTTTTGGGTCGCTGTGTGGTCGCTGGCGGCTGCGCGCTCGATCACGTCGCCGTGCCCGGCCATGACGTGCCGGCCGATCGGTACGGTAACGCTGATTATTCGGCTCAGGCCGGTCTCGATGTCGTCGTGGGCGTGGCCGATCGCCAAATCGTTTAACATCGGTGCCCTAGAAAAATGCCGTGCCTTGCCGGCGAGCCCGTTCAATCAGAAGGAATGTGTTGTATGACCGCTACGATCCACACCGTTGCCGTCGAGAAAACCAGCGGCGACCTCGCCCGCGAACAGCAACTCGCCTGGAAGCTGGCCGAACTGGCCACGCGCGCGAAAGACGCGCCGCAGGACGACGAAGCCGTGGCGATGGCCAAGAACCGCATCATCGACAACGCCGCGATCGCACTCGGCGCGGCCAACGAACGCGCGGTCAAGGTGGCACGCTCCGACGCCATGAGTGCCAAGGGCACCGGCAAGGCGACCGTCTGGGGGCTGACGGATACGTTCGGCCCGGTGCCGGCCGCCTTTGCCAACGCCGTGGCCGTACGTTTTCTGGATAACGACGACTGCTATCTGGCCGCCGAGTATTCGCACCCGGACGACAACATCTCGCCGATCATTGCCGTCGGCCAGCACCTGGGCGTATCTGGTGCCGACATCCTGCGCGGCATCGTGGTGGCCTATGAAGTGCACGTGGCGCTGGTGGGCACCGGCGACGGCACCGGCATCTGCCTGCACAAGCACAAGGTCGATCACATGACCCATATCGCCGCGGGCACGGCCGCCGGTATTTCGTCCATGCTGGGGCTCGACACCGAGCAGACCTACCACGCGATCAACTTCGCGGTGCACAACGCCATTTCCTCGCGCCAGTCGCGCAAGGGCGATATCGGCGCCCAGAAGGAATTCGTGCCGGGCTTTTCGGCCGAGATCTCCATCAAGGCTGTCAATCACGCCATGCACGGCCTCAAGGGCCCGAACCCGGTCTATGAAGGCGTGGATTCCATCATCCGCCGCTTCTTGAACGGTCGCGATGACGAAAATGCGGTCTACAAGGTCGAGCTGGCCGAGCCGGGCGTCGACGCGCTGCGCAACATCATGAAGACCTATCCGAAGCAGTACGCCTTTGAATACCAGGGGCAGGCCATCATCGACCTGGCGCTGCAACTGCGCGAGCAGCTGCCCAAGAAGGGCGACAGCGTGGACCTCGATCAGATCGAAAAGATCGTGCTGGAAACCAGCCATCACACCCACCACGTGATCGGCACCGACGCCCAGGACCCGCAGAAGATCGATCCGGATTCGCCGCGCGGCACGCTGGATCACAGCATCATGTTCGCCATCGCCCGTTGTATTCAGGCCGGTGAATTCCACAAGGATCGCGCCTACCAGACGACGCAGTCCGAGAAAGACGAGCTGCGCGCGATCATGGCGCGGATCGAAACCCAGTTCGACCAGCGCTGGGAAGACCTCTACCACGACCAGGACCCGAACGTGCAGGCCTACGGCGGCCGCATGATCATCAGCCTGGCCGACGGTAAGGAAGTCGCCGACGAAAAGACCCGTGCCAACGCCCACCCGGGCGGCGACACCCCCTGGCAGCGCCCCGACTACGAAGCCAAGCTCGCCGACTACACCAAGGACCTGGTGTCGGATGGCGAACGCGCCCGCTTCATCGAAGCGGTCGACGGCATGGACTCGCTCTCCGGCGACGACCTGGCCACGATCAACCTCGTCGTGGATGCCGGGAAGCTGGAAGCACCGGATACAAACGGTATCTACTAGCGTCTGCCTGCCTCGCGACCTCGTCGCGCGACACTGCGGCCCCGGCGTCTGCGTGCGCCGGGGCCGTTCTGTATAGACCTACGCGGTGCACGTGTTTGATCTGAATAGCCGTTAATGGGCGTGCTTGCCCGAGCGGGCTATCCCACTTTCTGGAGTAGAGGATGTTCATCAACGGCGAATGGCTGACCGACCGGCCCACGTTCGCGGTCACCAATCCGGCGACCGGCGAAACCATCGATACGGTGCCCGACTGCAACGACGCGGATATCGACGCCGCGATCGGTGCGGCGCATACGGCGTTCGCCGGCTGGCGTGCGACCACGGCCTATGACCGCGCCCGACTGCTCTATCGTGCCTGGGAGCTGATGAACCAGCGCAAGCGCGAGCTGGCGGAATTGATGACCCGCGAGCAGGGCAAGCCGCTCAAGGCCTCGCTGGCCGAGGTGGGCTACGGCGCGGATTTCCTGCTCTGGTTCGCCGAGGAAGCCAAGCGCGTCTATGGCCAGATGGTGCCGTCGGCCCGTGCGGACCAGCGATTCATGGTGCGCCGCGACCCGGTGGGCGTGGTGGGCGCGATCACGCCCTGGAACTATCCGATCTCCATGATCACGCGCAAGCTCGGTCCGGCGCTGGCCGCCGGCTGTACGGTGGTGCTCAAGCCGGCCGAAAGCACGCCGTTGTGCGCCCGTGCCATGTTCGAGATCTTTGAGGAAGCCGGTTTTCCCAAGGGCGTGGTCAACCTGCTGACCGTGTCCGACCCGACGGCCACCGGCCGCGCCTTCTGCAGCGATCGGCGCGTGCGCAAGCTCACCTTCACCGGTTCGACCGCGGTCGGGCGCAAGCTCAACGCCGAGGCTGCACTCCATCTCAAGCGGGTGTCCATGGAACTGGGCGGCCACGCCCCGGCGCTGGTGTTTCCCGATGCCGATCCGGTGTATGCGGCCAAGGGGCTGTCGCTGGTCAAGTTCCTCAACATGGGCCAGGCCTGTATCAGCCCCAACCGGATCTATGTGCACGAAGACCACGCCGAGGCGTTTCTCGGCGAGCTCACCCGGCGGGTCGCCCGTCTGCAGGTCGGCAACGGCATGGACGAGGGCATCGGCATCGGCCCGCTGATCAACGAAGCCGCCATCGACAAGATCGAGGTCCAGGTCCAGGACGCCGTTGCCCAGGGCGCACAGCTGCACCACGGCGGCGAGCGCCTGCGTGAAGGGACCTTCGCGGCCGGGCATTTCTATGCGCCCACGATTCTGTCGGGCGTCACCCCCGCGATGAAGATCTATCGCGAAGAGACCTTCGGCCCGGTCGCGCCGGTGATCACGTATCGCGACGAGGACGACCTGATCGCGCTGGCCAACGATACCGAGTACGGCCTGGCGGCGTATGTCTACAGCGACAAACTCTCGACCGCCATGCGCGCGTTCGAGGGCCTGGACTTCGGCATCATCGGGATCAACGATATCAACCCGACGAGCGCGGCCGCGCCGTTCGGCGGCATGAAGGACAGCGGCCTCGGCCGCGAGGGCGCCCAAGAAGGCATCGCCGAATATCTGGAGACCAAGACGGGCGGCATGATCGTCTGAGACACGCTGCGTCCGTCGGGAGGGCGGGTCGGAGAGGCATTACGCGGTGCCCCGGCCCGTCGTCGGCGTGCGTGACGGTCGGGCGCCAGGCGTTGTAGTCGGCGAACCGGTGCGCGTCAGCGCCTGTCCTGCCGCACCGTCGCGCTGACGATTAGCGGTGGCGCTCGGTGGCGGGCCGGGGTGCGGTGACTTGCGACAAGTCGCAGGCGTACAGACGCCAGTGGCGCTGCGCCGGCGATGCGTCGGGCACGCCGTTGGCTCGGGCCACGTCGAGCGTTGGTCTTTATGGCTGACATGACGCGAACACGAACTTGGCTAGCGCGCCTCCACCACGGCTCCGTCGGCGTCCAGGTAGTGCGATGTGTAGGCCGCGACTTCGGGCGGAATCTCGAGTTCGACGACCTGAAACGCCACACGGATAATCTGGCCACGGAATACCGCCTCGGCTATCGATGGCCGGCCCTCCTGGATAATTTTCAGAAAAGCGCGATTGCTTGTCACGATCGCGTCGGTGCGCTGCATTCGATAGTAAATGCGCAACAGACTGCTCGCCGATGACCACGCACGCAGAAGCGATGCATTGCCGGACTCCTCGCAGACGGCGCGATGGAAATCCCAATGGGAGCGGAACACGTTCGTACGATCGTTCTGTTCGTTCGCTGACAGAAGCGTGGTCATGAGATCTTCGAGCCGACGCAGCGATGCTGGCTGAGCGCGATGCGTAACTAGCCGCGCAGCCGCGCCTTCGATCAGCCCGCGCGTGACACTCATCTGCGCGATCTCCTCCCGAGACGGATCGGCCACGAACGCGCCGCGGTTAGGACGAATCTCAACCAGGCCGTCAGAGGCTAGTTCGCGTAGAGCCTCCCGCAACGGGGCACGGCTTATGTCCAGTAATGACGCAATTTCCACTTCGCGTAGGCGTTGTCCCGGCGCGAACTGGCCGGTCATGATCGCGTCCGCGATGGCCTTCGCCGTGACCGCGCTGAGAGAGGGAGGGCGGTCGAATTCCAAGTGTTTTCCTGCGTATGGGTGAGCGGCTGTTGCGCATAATTCAACACAACGGCCGCAATGTTACAAATGTCGACAGGTGTATTGACTATTGTCGACAATATGCATATCGTCGTCTCGCACCCACGAACAGCGGTGTCTTTCGCTGCAGGAGATTATTTTGAACGAGGTCCGACTACTCGCCGTGACCGCGATTCTTGGCTACGGCTTTCCAGAAGAATCGCTGCGTGCGGGACTAGCGCGCAAGCCGCATATGATCGGCGTCGACGGCGGCAGCGTCGATCCCGGCCCATACTTCCTAGGAGCCGGCAAGGCATTCTGCTCCAACCTGGCCATGCGCCGTGACCTGCGTCTCATGCTGAACGCCGGCGTTGAGGCGGGAATTCCGGTCGCCGTGTCGACTGCGGGAGGCGCCGGCGGTTCGCCGCACGTCGCGAATATCGTGGACATGGTTCGCCAGATCGCCCAGGAGGACGGGCTGCATTTCAAGCTTGCCATCATTCACTCGGAGCAGGCGCAAGCGGATGTCATCGAGTGGGTTGAAGCAGGGCGAGTCAACGCCCTGGGCAGCCGGCCACCGTTGACCACCGATACCGTGGAGCGGGCCACTCGTATCGTCGGTGCCATGGGGCCAGAGCCTTACATGGACGCCTTGGATGCCGGTGCCGATGTCATCATCTCGGGTCGGAGCACCGATCCCGCGCCGTGGGTCGCCATGGTCCGTCGGGCCGGCCTGCCGGAAGCCCAGGCATGGTATGCCGGCAAGATGCTGGAATGCGGCGCCGAGCCGGCACTGCCCAAGAAAGAGGATTGCCTGTTCGTCACCGTGGGCGCCGACTACGTCGAATGCGAGCCGACCAGCCAGGAGCGTCGCTGTACGCCGCTATCGGTCGCTAATTTCAGCCTCCACGAAAACGCGAGTCCGGTCCATCATTTCGAGCCGGGTGGCATGCTGGACACCACCGAATGTGTCTTCGAGGCCGTAAGCGATCGCGCCGTGCGGATCACCGGCATGAAATGGCTGCCGGCTTCGCAATACACCGTCAAACTTGAAGGCGTCGAACAGACCGGATTCAGAGCGCTGGCGATCTGCGGTACCCGAGACCCGGTGCTCATCGATACGATCGAGCCCTATCTGGAGCGTTCACGCGAAATCGTGGCCGAGAAGACCGCTGCCTTCGGTGTGTCACCCGAGAGTTATGGCTTGTCGTTCCGGGTCTATGGCCGCAACGGCGTGATGGGCGCCCGCGAACCCGTCACCGAGATTACGAGCCACGAGCTTGGTTTCGTGATCGAAGTCGTGGCCTCGACGCAGGACGAGGCGAATGCGGTTGTGGCCATCGCCCGCACCACACTGCTGCATTCCGATTTTCCGGGGCGTCTCTGCAAGGAGGGAAATATGGCTATTCCGTTCTCTCCCTCGGATATCGAGTTAGGCCCTCACTATCGGTTCAGCGTGTACCACATAGTGGACACCGACAGTCCGACCGCTATGTTTCCAATTGAATACGAGCAGGTGGGAGGCTAACGATGGCTTTGATTCGTGATATCGCCAAGGTCTGCAAAAGCAAGAATGCGGGACCGTTCCATCTCACGATCGATGTCGTGTTCGACGATGTCGATACCTTCAAGCGCGTCGCCGACAGCGACGTGCTCAACGCAGCGCTGTTCGCCAGGCTCTACGACGTTGCCGAGTCAGACGTGTTGTTTACGCCCTACGCACCTGCATTAGCGTTCAAGGCAACGATTCCTCGCGCGGTGAGCGCAGGCGATATCGGTGATACCGATGTCTATGGGGCGCAGCAGCATGCACCGTTGCTGGATATCGATATCCCGATTTGATCGGGATCCATAACCAATTAATCAAAAGAGACAGCCGGGGAGATAATCATGAAACGTCTTAGTATCCGATGGGTCCGTTGCGGACTGCTGATCGCCGTATCCGCGGCCGCCGTGTTCTCTGGCAACGCGGCTGCGAAGAGTCTGAATTTACGGCTGGGCCATGAGCTGCCTATCGACTCACCGATTCATCGGGCGTTGGAGACCTTCGCTGAAAACGTGAACGAAGCGTCGGACGGCGACATCAGCGTGAAGGTATATGGCGGCGCTACGATCGGCTCCGACCGACAGCTCAGCGAACAGGTTCGTCTCGGGGCGATCGACATGGCGGCGCTGGGTGTCAATACGCAGGCACCTCTTGGCGACGATTTTTCTATCGATGAGGTGCCATATGTCTGGGACAGCTATGCCCAGATGGCTGCGGCCTATAACGGCGACCTTGGAGAGATTCTCGGCAAGAAGTTGACCGCGCTTGGCGTGCGTCCTATCGGCTATTTCCCATTCGGCTTTCGTCAGCTCACCAATAACGTGCGGCCGGTCGAAAAGCCCTCGGATATCAAAGGGCTCAAGCTGCGTGTGGCTGAAGTGCCGATCCGTATCGATGCCTTCAAGGCGCTTGGCGCGCGTCCGGTACCCATCGCCTTTCCGGAGCTATTCACGGCCCTGCAGCAGGGTACGGTAGACGGCCAAGAAAACCCGCTGTTCATTATCAAAGGATCGCGCTTTTTCGAGGTGCAGAAGTATCTGACGCTCACGAACCATATTGCGTCGACTTATTTTCTCGGAATGAATTCGTCGCGGTTCAAATCGTTGACACAGGCGCAGCGCGACATTTTGCTTGCGCAGGCGGCGAAGATCGGTCCGCAGGTAACCGCGGAACTTGAGTCGAACCGAAAAGAAATTCTGGCGTTTTTGCGAGACCAAGGCATGCAGATCGTCACGGATATCGATCGCGATGCGATGCGCGCCGAACTCAAACCGGTGTATAGAAAATACAAAAAAGAGTTCTCGCCGGACGTATGGGCTGCATTGAAGAAATATTCGTCTCTCGGCGACGACTGAGATCACCGTGGCTACTGCGCATAAATTCGGCTCCGGAAAGGTAGCCACCGCGGTCGTCCGCGCGATTGAGTCGGTGTCGGTGGTGGGGTGGTTCATCTTCATCGTGGCGACGCTCGGCCAGGTCGTGGCCCGATATGTGTTCGGATCCGCCTTGTCCTGGGCAGACGAAATTGCTCGCCTGTCGCTGATTTGGTTCACGTTCTTATGCGCACTCGAGTTGGCCATCGTGGACGAACACATCGCTATCGAGGTGTTCAAGCCTGACGGCGTGCTCGGCCGTTTCCTGGCATTCGTCAAGTACGCCGCGATCGGCGCCACGGGCGTGATGCTGGCCTACGGTGCGTGGAAGCTCTATCCGGTGGTTTCCATCTCGAAGATGCCGGCCACAGGTATTCCGTCGGTGTACATGTACCTCGCCGCCGCGGTGGCTGGGGGCGGTTTTATATTGATTGCCGTGTTGCGTATGGCAGCGAGCGTCTTCGATCTGTTCATGGCCCGGCGTCGGCCGATCTCGCGTTAGCCCAACCGATGCTTTCGATTCGAGATTAGCTGATGTCGACTGCCATTCTATTGATGCTCGCGGTGCTGCTGGCGCTGATTCTGGCCGGCGTCCCGATCGCGTTTGCACAGGCGTGCGCGGTATTGCTCTACGTCACGCTCAGCGGATACCCGCCGATTCCGATTCTTGCCCAGCAGACCGTGGCCGGTATCGATTCATTCGTGCTGCTGGCGTTGCCACTTTTCATCTGGTGCGGCGTGCTGATGGAGCGTAGCGGCGCCAGCGAAGGCTTGATGCGGCTGGTTCTGTATCTGATCGGGCGCCTGCCGGGCGGTTCGGCGATCGCGAGCGTTGTTGCCACGACGTTTTTTGGCGCCTTGACAGGTTCTGCGGTCGCCTCGACTGCGGCGATCGGTCAGATCATGGAACCGCAGTTGGTCCGCCAAGGGTATCGTCCGGGCTTTGTTGCGTCGCTTCAGGCAGCATCTGGATCGCTCGGGGCGGTCATGCCGCCAAGCATTGCGCTCGTGACCTACGGCGCGATTGCCGGCGCGTCGATCAAGTCGCTATTTGCCGGCGCCGTGGTGCCGGGGTTGCTCATAGCGGCGATGCTGTGTGCCTATGCGTACGTCGTAAGCCGCCGGCGGGGCTATGGGCTTGCAAAAGCCGAGCTGGCTCAGATCAGCTTAGGCGAGGCGAGCAAGGCCGCATTGCCCGCGTTGGTCATGCCGTTGATCATCCTTGGCGGCATATTCGGCGGCGTGTTCACTGCCACGGAAGCTTCGGCAGTTGGCGCGATCTACGTACTGCTCATCGGCGTGTTCTATTATCGTGGCCTGGATTTACGCGGCGTCGTGTCGACGTTGGTCGCGTCCGGCCGATCGACGGCATCGATCATGTTGATCATTGCCACCTCTTCGCCGCTCGCCTGGATTCTGTCAGCCGAACAGGTCCCGCAGCATTTCACCACGCTCGTGCTGTCGGTATCGGACAATCCGATACTCGTCATGCTGATGATCAACGTACTGTTGCTCGTACTCGGCACGTTCATGGAGACGATCGCGATCATCGTCATTCTCACGCCGGTGCTGCTGCCCGTGGTGACGACCGCTGGCGTCGACCCGGTGGTATTCGGTGTGTTGATGATCGTGAATCTATCGCTCGGCGCGATCACGCCTCCGTTGGGGGTCTGTGCGTTCGTGGCCGCAAAGATCATCGCTATCGACGTCCGTGCCATGTGGCCCGAGCTCATCCACGTCGTTTTGTTGATGACGCTCGGACTGCTACTCATCATTCTCTTCCCGGGCCTGGTGTCCTGGGTCTATTGAGCGACCGAATGATCAAGCTTGGAGATACGCGCTTAGATGTGGTCTGGGAAACCGATGACCACAGCTTCGATGCGCAACAATTCTTTAAACACTCGACACGCGAAGACTTCGCCAGACACGAGGACTGGATTTCGCCGCTGCATTTCGATGCGCACACCAATCGTATCGCGTTGAGCATGCATTCTTGGCTGGTTCGCACGCCGCGGCTGACAGTGTTGATCGACGGATGTGTCGGCAACGACAAGCAGCGCCCGACGCGGCCGGCCTGGCATGAGTTGAACACACCGTTTCTCGATCGCCTGGCAGCGCTGGGCGTCAAGCCCGCCGACGTGGACTACGTCATGTGTACCCATTTGCACGCCGATCATGTGGGCTGGAACACGTGTTTGGTGGATGGACGATGGGTGCCGACCTTCCCCAACGCGAAATACGTGATCAGCCGTCGGGAACACGAAATCTGGCAGGCACGCTTCGAGACGAATACGGCCGATGAACCCGGCCATCATTTGCAGAGTTTCATCGATAGTGTTTTACCGATCGTCGAGGCCGGCAAGGCGTTGATCGTCGATGATGGCTACGAACTGGATGATCTCATTACCATCGAAGCTGCGCCTGGTCACACGGAGGGGCATGTTGCCATCTGGCTGCACGCGGGCCGTGAATCCGGCGTATTCACCGGCGATGTGATCCACCATCCGATTCAGATTCACCACCCCGACTGGAGTTGCATGGGGTGTGAGAATCCGACCGATGCCAACCGTACGCGGGCGAGAATACTGGAACGTTGTCTGAGTCAGGGGACGCTACTACTGCCGGGCCATTTCATGGCCCCCCACGCCGGATATGTCGAGCACGATACTCACGGTCTGTCGTTCCGTTTCGTGGATGGGCGAACCACGCGCAGAGACGACTAGTCGTCGCGCGCTCCGATCTTCGTACGTCGAGCCCTGTGTCAGCGGATCCTGGAGCTTTTATCTCAACGGTTTGCCCAGGGACAGGCCGTGCGGGCAACGGACAGTACACAAACGGATTATCACGACTCCGATTGTTTCTGGATGATCATCTGCAGTCGTGCGTGACTGGCAATTTGCGCCTCGTCGAAAGACGATCAGGCCAGGCTGCACGCGGTCGACGTTTGAACAATGACTGCCGCATAAACGGTTCGCGGCGCGTTGTACAAGCACCGGCAGACGGCCCGGCAACGCACTACGGCCGAATCCAGTAATAGGGGAAGTATTCGCTGCGATCGGTATAGCCGAAGCGCAGAAGGCCGGCGCCGGTGGGGTCGAACACGTCGCGATCGCGGACGCGGATCGTGTCCATGGCCTGCCAGGTCTGGCCGCCGTCGCGGCTGAGCGAGCGGTGTTCGCCGTCGTTCTGGCCGACGTCGAGCAACAGCCAGTGGTCGTTGGCCACCAGCGTGCGCAAGGGCTGGTGGCCGCCGACCCGTATCGGCTGCAATTCGCCGCCGCGTATCCGGTAGAGCGTGTCGCGTTCGCGTCGGTTAGACCGATAGATGCCGAAAAGCTGCCCGCCGGGCCCGTTCTCGATATAGGAGAAGCCGCCGTCGTATTTCGTTGCGGACACGATCTCGCCGCTGTCGGCATCCACCTGGAGCATCACCGAGTCGGGCGTGCTCTGATAGCGTCCGCCGGCCACGGCATGGAGCATGCCGGTGTCGTCCCGGTACCAGTCGAAATGGTCGGTGTTCTTGTCGTGGGTCAACGACCCGCTCATCAGTTCCGGTCGATAGGTCAGCAGGCGTTCGTCGTCGGCGAGCACCCGCCAGTGGCGCCCGCCGTCGGACGACAGATACAGGCGCTTGAAGCCGTCGACCCAGACGCGGTCCCCGTCGATGCCGACGATCCTGGGTACATAGGCTCTTTCGAGCACGCCCTGGGCGGCCAGACGCCAGTGATGGCCGAAATCGTCGGATACGAAGACGCTCCGGTCGTCGACATCGGGCAGTTTGGCGAGCAGATAGCAGCGCCCCTCGGTGCCACAGCGCATCGCCTGAATCTCGCCCTGCAGGCGCGCGACTGCGGTGACCTTGCGGCCATCGCTACGCAGCAGATAACTCAGGCCGAGCGGATGGCGCTGGCGCATCAGCCGGTCGACACGCTGCTCGGCTTCGCTCTTGTCGGTGGGCGGCAGACTCACCAGGCAGTTGAGCACCGGCCGGTCCGGCCCGGCGGCCACCTGGCCTTCGGCGTGGCAACGGCTGCGGCAGGCGCCGTCGCTGGCACAGGCTTCGGCTTCGGGATCGCGACCCCGCGATTCCACACTTATCAGCGCATCGTCGCCGGCGGCGGTGGCCTCCAGCGAATCCCAGGCCATGGGCTCGACGAGCGTGCTCGCCAGCGTCTGTCGCTCGTCTTCGTGCCAGCCCTGGGCATAGCCGACCATCAGATACCAGTACACGCCGAAAATGCAGTAGCACAGCAACGCTGCCAGCAGCCACGGGCGTATCCAGACGGGCAGCATGATCAGTAGAACTCGTTGACGGTGGGGCGATGGCCGGCGCGCCGGCGCCATGCGAACGCGATGCCCAGGATTTTCTCGATCGGCCGATCGCCGCGTTTACGCATATAAAACGAATGCGCAATGGCGCCGATCAGGCCCAGCCCGCTGAGGATGAGCATGACGATCAGCAGCATGCCGGCATTGAAGCTCAGCAGGCCGACCCAGTCCCAGTAGTCGGGCCCGACGCCGCGCGCGTACCAGTCGTAGACCTCGAAGCTGATGCCCATTGCCGGCAACAAGACCATGAAGAACGCGGCGAGCCCAAGCACGAACCGCCGTGCGATGGGCGTATTGCCGGTGCCCTTGTAGGTGACATGGGCCAGACCGTCGTTGCCGTTGAGCACGCCGCGGATCTCGCCGTCGGCGACCAGGGACAACAACGTCACTTGATCGCCAGCGGCCAGGAACAGCGGCGCACGGCGGATCAGGATCGGGTCGATGAAGCGTCGCAGCTCCCACGCGCCGGTGCGCAGCGAGAACAGCTCGCCGGCACAGGCAAGGCGATATTCATGCACGCTGTAGCTGGTACGGCCGGCGCCGTAGGTCCGAAACGCCACCGACACGCCGCTGAGCCGGTCCTGCAGAACGCCGAGACCGCCGTGCACGCCGTCGGCAAGCTGGAGCGTGTCCGGCGTGCGGCATGGGCCGGGCCGGTGCGGGGGATCGAGTTCGCCGGCCCGAAACGCCCGCAGCCCGCGGCGAACCTTGCGCCGGCCGGGGTGGACCATCACCGCGAGCCGGTAGAGCGCCCATATCAGGGTGAAACCGGCCACCACGCACAGGATGATCTGTAGCAGCACGACAAAGATATTGGCGGCCGTCGGCAACGCCAGCGCCGCGGCCACCGGCAGCGGCGAAAGCACCAGCGCCAGCGGCGCCAGCCACGGCCGGCGATCGGGCTCGGGCGCCCAGATATCGCCGTTGCTGCGCGCCAGCCAGTGCAGCCATGCCGTGCCATCGGCCAGCCGATGGGCGCCGATGACCACCTGTTCGTCGCCCCGCAGGCCGCGGCCGAGCAGGGCGCTATCGAAGCGGTCGCGATCGAAGAAGAACACGCCGGCGTCGGTGCACAGCCGGCCGATCGATATACCGTTTTCGATCGACATCTGCTTGAGTTCGCGACAGGCCGCACGCACGAAAAATACCGTGCCGGTGCGCTCGGGCGTAGAGGGGTCGGGTTTACTGGACGACATCGGGGCCCGAGCTCCTGTCTGATGTGTCGGGCGCCGCGCCTACGCCATCGGCTTGCGAGGCGGGGCGCTGTGCCGGGCCGGCGTTTTCGACCGTACCGTCGTCGAAACGCTGTATTTCGAAACCGTTCGTCTCGATGCCGCGGCGTGCGAAGTCCGCTTTCACTGCCTCGATGGCCGCTTCGAACGCCTCGTCGGTCATGCCCTGGTAACGCGATGCGGTCACGACCAGGGTCGGCCGCGGGGTCATCTTCAGCCAGCGGGTGATGATCGGCATGGGCAGCCCGCCGTTGAATTCATCGAGCTTGGCGGAAATATCGGCGACCTCGCGATAACGGATACGCCAGTGCATCTGCGGCAAGCCGCCGGGGCGTGCGGCGTCGTCTGCCTCGGGTGGCGGCAACACGAAAAACGCCAGCGTGTATTCGCCGTCCACCGGGCGCAGCGAGATCTGTGAATACGACGTCAGCGTGGCCGTATCGTCGTGCTGCAGGCCCATGCGATAGCCTTCGGCCTCACCGCCGACGATGAAGTCGGTGATGCTGCCGGCCGTGTTCATCGTATCCAGCATGTCGATACCGCTCTGGCGCGTCTTGATGTTCGGCGCGAGCAGGGGCTTGAACCG
The DNA here is from genome assembly GCF_040361275.1 of Salinisphaera sp. T31B1. NCBI lineage: Bacteria > Pseudomonadati > Pseudomonadota > Gammaproteobacteria > Salinisphaerales > Salinisphaeraceae > Salinisphaera > Salinisphaera sp. T31B1. The sequence continues at coordinate 1,335,077 of NZ_APNH01000001.1, forward strand.
GCGGTCGCTGTCGGCCGGGCCCCACATATAGACCGGGCCCTGTTCGGCCACCGCGAGCTGCAGCACGCCCGCACTGCGTTCGAGCGCCTTGGGCGCCTCCTCCTTCATGCCCTCGAACGGATTCGGCGCGATCATCGATTTGATCGGGCCGGAATCGCAGGCACGCATGCTGTACGTCAGCGGTAGCAGGACGACCGCCAGTGCAACCCACTTGCTGTGTCGTGCCATCTGTTGGCTGAAACGACGATCGGCGTCGCGGTTGGCGCGGCTCATGGTCGATGCTGCCGACCGGCGCTCTCGTTTCCCGGGCTTGTCGTCGTCGGTGGCACGCCGGCTCGAGCGGGCAGGCTGGGTCGGCCGGGCCTTAGCGGGCGCCGGTTCGGCCTGTCGCGGCGCTGTGGCGCCGGCCGAATGTGCTACGCGCTCCGGCCGGTCGGCCGGCGCCACGTTCGCCGTCTCGCCGAACAGGGCAGCAGCGCCGGGCAGTGAAGCCGACGCCGCGCCTTCGCCCTGCAGACCGGCCTGTACGGCATCGATGAAGGCGACATAGTCCTGCAGGTCCTGCTGGTAATAGCGGCTGTCCAGATGAAAGCGCAGCCGGCGTCCGTCGGCCAGGCGCAGCGTCATCGACGGGGCGCTGATCTCCCAGCGGAACAGCCGCGAATCGCAGTCGGTGGTGTGTGTACGGACATCGGCGAAGGCGATACGCCCGAAAAGCCGTGATTCGAAGCCGGTATCGTCGAACCGTACGACTTCCTCGCGACCGCGAGCAGCCCGCGACCGATACCCGAGCACGCCCCAGGCCAGCACCCAGGCCGCGACGGCGGTAGCACCCACGCCGAGCGCCACGGGTCCGGCGACGACGTGATGCAGGATCGGCAGCGCGATCGCCAGCAGGACCAGCCCGCCGAAGAACGCCAGCACGGCGGCACCGCGCAGATCGGCGCGATCATGGTGGTATGTCAGATGCCCCGGCGATGTCATTCCGTGTTGCTCTGGCTGTCACCGCGACCGGACCGGCGCCGAATCGCGGCCGAACGATTCCCCGGACAGGGCGCAGGTGGTGAATAACGCGCGCCACAAGTCCGCCAGGGAAGTCGGCGTGCCGAACTCGTATCGGCTCGAGTCGGCGTCGCAAAGCTTACGAACGGGGCCGCCGGGAAACAACCCGACGCGCAAGGTATTTCTGTGCGATTCTTTTGCCGACTCAACCACATGGCAGCCGTGAATCCCCGCCGGTACGCGGTCCGTCAGGGTCCTTGCCGTCATACCGCCTATCTTATTCGTGTCGAGTACGCCGCACGCCGCGGGACCCGTTACGTGGTTGTGCGCGCGCGCCGGCGGGCATAGATTCGATCGACCGTGATGCAATGCCGGCTTTTCGATTCGCGGGTTTCCAAAGGGATTGTCATGCACAACGTATTGATCGAGCCGAGCACGCTCGCGCAGTGGCTGGACGAAGGGCGCGATGTCGTCGTGCTCGATGCGCGAGCGCGGCTGCAGGATGCCGACGCCGGCCGTGCGCTCTGGCGCGAGGCCCATGTGCCCGGCGCGCGCCATGCCGATATGGATCGCGACCTGTCCGCGCCGCCGTCGCCCGAAGGCGGGCGCCATCCGTTGCCGGACAAGGCGGCGTTCGCCGAGCGCTTGCGGCGCTGGGGTGTCACGCCTGAGCGCCCGGTGGTCGTCTACGACGATCAGGGCGGGGCCATTGCCGCGGCGCGTACCTGGTGGATGCTCGTCTGGGTCGGCCATCCCGCGGCCTGTGTGCTCGATGGCGGCTGGCCTGCCTGGCGTGCTGGCGATTATCCGGTGTCGAGCGACACCACGGAGCCGACGCCCAGCGACTGGACGCCGACGTTCGACGACAGCCTGATCGCCACGACCGACGATGTGGCGCGCGGCGATGCGGTGCTGCTCGACGCCCGCGCCGGCGAGCGCTTTCGCGGCGAGTACGAACCGCTCGATCCGGCGGCCGGCCATATTCCGGGCGCACACAACGTGCCCGCCTCGTCGCTGCTGGATACGCAGTCCCGTCTGCTATCGCCGGACGAGTTGGCCCGGGCGCTGCCCGCCGGCGACGCCGTGATCAGCTACTGCGGTTCCGGGGTGAGCGCCTGCCAGCTGATCCTGGCCTGCGCGGTGCTGGGCCGGCCGTTGCCGCGCCTGTATCCCGGCTCGTGGAGCGCCTGGAGTAGCGACCCGTCGCGACCGGTGGCGACCGGGGCGGCCTAGCGGCTGAACCGCCGGGTCTCCGGAACTGGTTCGCCGGTGTTCAGTCGCCCAATATCCCGACCCGGAAGCGGCGTTTCTTGATGCCGGCCGGGCCTTGTTGTGGACCAAGGCAACGTAGGCACGCACGGTCGTGATCTCGATCTTGCCGGCCTCGTCACCGGTCAAGCCGCCTTCGCCGGCGAGACGCCCCGGCGAGCAGCGACTGGCGTAGCACACGACGGGCGGCCGGCTCGAACACGGTGTACGAGCATTTCGCTCGCAGATGTGTAAGCGCTTCACACGCTCGCCGGCGTGGGCCGATCGCAGCGAATGCGGCTACCTACGCTAGCGCATCGAAGCAAGAAAAACGGGCGCAACGATGGGGCCGTCCTATACGGAAACATGCGCATGATGTTGTGTATAGGCGGCGCGTGTGGGGGGTATAACGCTCAGGCGCGATAGGTACACTTCAGTCAACGAGCGCGGTTGAACGGCACGTGTTATGCCCTGCGCTGACACGCAACCCGTACACCGGCGGCCACAATGGCCCCGGCGTATGCCCGAGCCCGAGCCCGAGCCTTGTAGCCGACGATATACGAGGGCCTTGCTAGCGACGCATCACGGTGCCGTCGTCGTCCAGCAGCGGGTAGCTGCCCTGTTCGTCGTGCGATTCAGGCCCGACCAGCGCTGGGGAGAAGGCACAGATCACGGTCATGCCCTTCTCGCTGGAGAGGATGTGCTGCTGGTTCTTGTCCAGCGCGTACAGCACGCCGGGCTTGAGCTCCCATTCCCCGCCTTCGGTCAGGTCCTGGATCTTGCCTTCGCCTTCGATGCACAGCACGGTTTCCTTGTGGTTCTTGTACCACATGTGGAGTTCCTTGCCGGGCTTGATGTAGGTCTCGTGCATCGAGTGGCCCATGCCGTCGGCGCGCAGCGTATAGCGGCGGCTGATCCACTTGTCGTCTTCGACGGCATCGTTTTCGGCATCTTTATGAGTACGGATGAGCATGGCTCTATCTCCTTCGGGTGGTTAAGAAAAATTCGGGCTATGACCGGAGGTCGCAACGGCCGATTTCGGAACCGAACGGCCTGAAGCCGCCTTCGGTATCGAACTGGGGCGAGACATCGCGCTGGAAGATCAGGATCATGTCCGAGCCGCCGAACAGGAAGTAGCCGAACTCCTCGCCCTTGGCGACGTCGGTGTCTTCCACGGCGGTGAGGTTGATCGAGCCGACATGCGACATGCCGACCGGCACCGCGGCCACCAGGCCGATGTCGCCGTCTTCCGATTCGGCGGTATCGAGGATCACCACGCCGCGGGTCTGCGAGAACTCGTAGCCGGTGGTGGCATCGTCGTGCGAATTGAAGCCGCCATCGGCGAGGCTTACCTTCAGATAGGCCCGGCCGTCGACCGCGAAGCTCTCGCGTACCCGGCCCGACACCGGCACGTGGTAGCGGTGGTAGGCCGAGGGCGGCAGGGCATAGTGCACGAAGGTGCCGCCGGCGAAGGCCTCGGCGTATTCACTGTCGCCGAGCAGTTCGGAGACGTCGCCGTATTGGTGGGTGCGCTTGACGCGGGTGCCGGGGATCTTGGAATCCTCGCCGATCGTGAACTGGCGTTGATAGCTGCAGTCGGCCGGGCAGGCGAGCACCCGGTTGTCGGTACGGGATGCGATCGGGCGCAGGCCGGCGTTGAGTTCGCGGGCGAAGAACTGATTGAAGGTCAGCCAGCCGCTCGGCTGATTCGGCTTGCCGTCGATCAGCGATTCCTCGATCCGGTACTGCGGCGCGTTCTTGATGAACGTTTCCAGGATCTCTTCGGAGAAGGAATCGGTGGTGTTCAGGAATGTGCCCCAGTCGCGGGCGCATTCGAGCAGCCAATCGCGGAACCAGTCGACGTTCTCGATCACGGCGTCCTGCTGGTCGCCGACATCCTGATCGATCAGCCAGAAGAAATGACAGAGGCGGTCGAAGACTTCCTGTTCGTACTGGTCGCGCTCGCCGAGCTTCTTCCAGGCCTCGTTCTGTCCCTGATAGGGCACCCAGCGCAGAAAGCCGGCGACGTATTCGGTGTAGGCCTCGAAATCCTCGGGCCAGCGCAGCGCGTCGAACAGAATATCGTCGAGCGCGTCGGCCGCGCGGCTGCGCGCCTTGCGCAGCGACTCTTCGAGCAGTTCGACGAAGTTCTGATCGTCACGCTCGACGTAGTCGCGCAGATCGCGAATCACGCGGTCGGTATCCGGCTCGGCCCGGGTCTGGCCGCGATCGGGCGCTTCCGGTTTGTCGTTTGCTGCCATCACCGGCCTCCCGACGGCGCGCTTTCGTTGGGCACGTCCGGATAGCGCGGCGGGTACGCGTCCATATAGGCCCGGCAGGCGGACATGATGCGCGTGTCCTGATAGCGCTCGGCGGTGAGCTGGAAGCCGATCGGCAGCCCGTTGTCGGTGAAGCCGCAGGGCACGGAGGCGCCCGGCTGGCCGGTCAGGTTGAACGGGTAGGAGAAGTTGGCCCACTCCTGCCAGTCGTGCATGTCCGAATCCGGCGGCACCTGATGATTCACCGCGAAGGCTTCCAGCGGCAGCGTCGGCGTCAGCAGCAGGTCGTAGTCCTGGAAGAAGCGCGCCATATGCGCGCCGAGACGTACGCGGCCGTCCATGGCCTGGAACAGATCGGTGGAGGCCCAGTCCTCGGCGCGCTCGGCGTTCTCCGCCAGGCCAGGGTCGAGCATCTCGCGCTGGTCCTCGTCGATGTTTTCCCAGATCACGCGGGCGCCGGTGAACCAGATCTTGCGATAGATATCGATCGGCTCCTCGATGCCGGGATCGGCCTCGACGATCTCGGCGCCCAGGGCTTCCAGGCGCTCGGCGACCTGGTCGACCGCCTTCGCGATCTGCGGGTCGACGTTGGCAAAGCCCAGCGTGCGCGAATAGGCGATGCGCAGGCCGGCGACGGACGGCTCGATGTCCGCGCCCCAGTCCTCGGGCTGGCCGCCGCGGGCATAGACATCGTCCGGGTGATAGCGCCCGATCTGATTGAGCATCAGCGCGGCATCGCGCGGGTCGCGCGTCAGCGGGCCGATGCTCGCGAGCATGGCCGACTTGGACGGCGGCCACTGCGGCGTCCAGCCGAAGGTCGGCTTGAAGCCGAACACGCCGGTGAAGCCGGCCGGAATCCGGATCGAGCCGCCGGAATCGCTGCCCTGATGCAGCACGCCCATGTTGAGCGCGGCCGCAGAAGCCGCACCGCCGGACGAGCCGCCGGACGTCTTCGACGTATCCCAGGCGTTGCCGGTGGCGCCGAACACGCGATTGTCGGTGACGCCTTTCCAGCCGAATTCCGGGGTATTGGTCTTGCCCAGAATCACGGCGCCAGCACGGCGCATGAAATCCGCCGGCGGCGAGTCGTAGTCGCAGATCTCGTCGCTGGTGGTCAACGAACCGGCACGGGCCGGCATGCCTTTGACTTCGGCCAGATCCTTGATCGAGCAGGGGATGCCGTCGACCGGCGACAGCGGTTCGCCGCGCGCCCAGCGTTCGGCCGATTCACGGGCCGCGGCGAGCGCGCCTTCGTGATCGACGTGGCAATAGGCGTTGACGGCGTCATTGAAGCGATCGATCCGGTCGAGCGCGGCCTGGGTGGCGTCCACCGGGCTGGCCTCGCCGGATTCGTACAGCGTGCGCAGCTCGTGCGCGCTCAGCCGGCCGAGATCCTCGCTCTTCGGCGCAGTGGTTGCAGACATAAGTCGTGCCTCCTCGTTTCGATCGACGCCGTGGCCGGTCCCCGGGGCCACATCAAAACGTTCGGCGGTCGATCGCATCGGGTCATCCCGATGGCAAAACAGTGCAACATGCACATACTGCGTCGCACCATGAGTATCTTCCCTTACGCGTTATCCACAGCCGTGTCGGGTACAAGTCGCCTCAAAAACGAAACGACGTTTCGCTGTGGCACAGTAGCGCGGCAGAATAACCGCCCGAGGAGATGCCCGATGTCCGATCCCGTCACCCCCCTGCTGCTCTACGGGGCGCCCCACTCGCTGTACACGGGCAAGGCCCGCTGTTATCTGCGCAATCAGGGCATTGCCTATGTCGAGCGGCCGACGTCGCACCCGGATTTCGTGGCGCGTATCGCGCCGAAGCTGGGCCGCGCGATCATCCCCGTGATCGAAACGCCGGACGGCGAGATCATTCAGGACACGATCGATATCATCGATCATTTCGAACGCGCCGGATCGGCCTGGCCGGTCTATCCGGAAACGCCGTTGCAGCGCGTGCTCGCGATCGTCATCGAGTATTTCGGCGGTCAGGCGATGCGCAAGCACGCCATGCACTATCGCTGGTCGTATCTCGAGCAGCAGCGTGATTTTCTCTGGCACGCCTTCGTCAGCGGCTCGGGCGAGGCCATCGCGGAAAAAGTCATGGGGCGGATGAATTCCTACCTGCCCATGCTCGGGGTCACCGACGAAACGGTGGCCCTGATCGAGCGCTCGTTCGAAACCCTGCTGGATACGCTCGATGCCCACTTCGCGGTCATGCCGTATCTGCTGGGCGGGCGGCCGTCGATCGCGGACTACGGGCTGATCGCACCGCTGTTTGCACATCTCGGGCGCGATCCGGTGCCGGCGAACCTGATGAAGACCCGGGCGCCACGGGTTTTTCGATGGGTGGAGCGCATGACGGCGCCGGGCCTGGATACGGTCGACTATCCGGACGTCGAGCCGGCCTTCGTCGCGGACGACGCGATTCCGCCTTCGCTGGAACCGTTCCTGGCGTATATCGCCGAGGACATGTTTCCGGAGCTCGACGACAAGTTGGCCTTCTTCGACGCCTTGATCGCCGAGCAGCGTCCGGACGACGGCGCACCGGTGGCCGACCGGCCGCATCGGCGTCAGCTCGGCGCGGTGAACACGCACTATCGCGGCGTGCCGATCGAGGTCGGCGCCGAGCCGTATCTGTTGTACGTGCTCCAGCGTGCGGTCGATACGGTGCAATCGCTGGACAGCGCCGAAGCCCGGCGCGTCATGGACGCCCTCGCTCGTGTCGGCCTGGAACGCGCCGTCCCGCTCGGCCGCGATTACCGCGTGGCCCGCGAAAACAATATCGAGGTCTGGCGCTTCGACTAGGCCGGTGGGTGCAGCGGCGGTTGTTTGCGTTGTCTACAGCCGCCGATCGCTTGGGCGTGCTCGATACCGTTCGCGCTGCGGCGCCGGCATCGATACGCTGTCCGCCAGGGGTCAGACGAGGCGGTTATGGATTACGCAGACTATCGGGCGCGGTTGATACAGGCGATCGACCGGCCGGAGCTGGCATTCGACACGAGCGAATACGACGCGCGTCTGAGCCGGGTTCGTGCGGCAATGGCGAGTGCGCGCCTCGATCTGCTCGTGCTCACCGAGCCCGGCGATCTGTGCTATCTCACCGGCTATCGGACATTCGAGGTCTCGGTGCAGTGCGCGCTGCTGGTTTCCGACACGGCCACGGTGCTGTTCGTGCCGGCGATCGAAATCGGCCCGGCGGTCTATCTGAGCCGGGTCGACGAGGTGGTCGGCTACGCATGGGAATCGCCGGTGGCGATGGCACGCAATCTCAGCGCACAGATGCGACGCCTGGGCGGCCATGCGGACAGTCGCGTCGGGGCCGGGCTGTGGAGCGGCTCGCTGCGCCCCGGGCTGCTGGCCGCTCTGCAGAAAGCCGGGCCCGTGCACGAATTCATCGATATCGGTGATCTGGTCGAGAACGTGCGGCTGGTTAAATCGGCCCCGGAACTGGCTTATCTGGACGAGAGCGCGGCGATCACCGCGACCGGCCTTGATGCCGCGGCCCGGGTGATCGATGCGGGCGTGATCGATCACGAAATCGCCAGCGCCGGCGCGGCGGCCATGCTCTCGGCAGGCTCGGAATTCATGAGCATGCAGCCGATCGTGACGACCGGTCGGCGCAGCGGCATTATTCATACCAACCACGACGGTCATCGCATCGCCCGCGGCGACGTGGTGTTCACCGAATTCGGCGCCGTCCGACGTCGCTACACGGCGCCGTTGATGCGTACGGCCGTGGTCGGTACGGCCAGCGCCGAGATCCGTCGTTTTCACGAGGTCTGTCTGGCCGTGCTGGCCGCGGTCATGGATGCTGCGCGTGTCGGTGCCACGTTCGATGCTGCGGCCCGCGCCGGCGAACAGGCACTGGCGCCGATCGCGGCCGATGCCTTCTTCTCCGGCGTGTACGGCTATCCGGTCGGAATCCAGTTTCCACCCTCCTGGGTGGCGGGGTCGGCGTTCATCGCGCGCGGCAACGAGCGGCTGTTCGAACCGGATATGGTCTTCCACCTGCCGATCTGCCTGCGCAAGCCCGCGGCGTTCGGCGTCGGTTTCAGCGAAACCGTGCGGATTACCGATCATGGTGCGGTGCCCATCACCCGCAACGATCTGACGCTGGCCGAAATCGGGTGATGGCAGCGGCTCGACGCCGCGCGTACCGAGCCGCTGTCCAATAGCGTTCGACGGGTTCAACGCGCTTTCGACCGCTGCCCGCGACACGCACCGACAGGCCTGGCTCGATACGCCAAACGCTGCAACTCGCAGGGCATTTGGGCCCGTGCCATCGCCCGCACGGGCCTCACGAACAGACTCCCGGGCGCGTGGCCGCCCGCTGCGCCTCAGCTGGCCGCGGCCAGCGCCTGGTCCAGATCCGCGATCAGGTCGTCGATATGTTCGATGCCGACCGACAGCCGCACCATGTCCGCGGTGACGCCGGCGCTTTCGAGTTCGGCCTCGTTGAGCTGGCTGTGGGTGGTGGCCGCCGGCATGGCCGCACAGCTTTTCGCATCGCCGATATTCACCAGTCGGATGAACAGCTCGAGGGCGTTGTAGAAGCGCACCCCGGCATCCAGCCCGCCTTCGATGCCGAACGACAGGATCCCGGAGGCCTGGCCGCCCATGTAGCGCTGTGCCAGATGGTTGTCGCGGTGGCTGGCCAGCCCCGCGTAGTTGACCCAGGTCACACGCGGGTGGGCCTCCAGGTATTCGGCGATGCGCTGGGTGTTGTCGCAGACGCGCTCCATGCGCAGGGCCAGGGTTTCGAGCCCCTGCAGGAACATCCAGGCGTTGAAGGGGCTCATCGCACCGCCCATGTTGCGCAGCGGCACCACCCGGGCGCGGGTGATGAACGCCGCCTCGCCCACGTCCTTGGCGTAGTTGATGCCGTGGTAGGACGCATCGGGCGTGGTCAGCAGCGGGAAGCGCTCGGCGTGCTCGAGCCAGGGAAAGCGTCCGGCGTCGACGATCAGCCCACCGATGGTGGTGCCATGACCGCCGATGTACTTGGTGGCCGAATGGACCACGATATCCGCGCCGTGCTCGATTGGGCGCAGCAGCGTGGGCGAGGGCACCGTGTTGTCCACGATCAAGGGCACGCCGTGGGCATGGGCGATCTCGGCCAGCCGGGCGATGTCCGCGATATTGCCGGACGGGTTGCCGATCGATTCGCAATAGACTGCCTTGGTGCGCTCGTCGATAAGCTGCGCCATGGCGTCCAGATCGTCCTTGTCGGCGAAACGCACGCCCATGCCCTGGCGCGGCAGCGTATGCGCGAACAGGTTGTAGGTGCCGCCGTAGAGTTCGCTGATCGATACGATATTGTCACCAGCCTCGGCGATCGTCTGAATCGCGGCGGTGATCGCGGCCATGCCCGACGCCATGGCCAGCGCGCCGACGCCGCCTTCCAGCGCGTTGACGCGCTGTTCGAGCACGCTGCAGGTCGGGTTCATGATGCGGCTGTAGATATTGCCGGGGACCTTCAGATCGAACAGGTCGGCGGCGTGCTGGGCATCGTCGAACGCATACGAAGTGGTCTGATGCAGCGGTACGGCCACGGCGTGCTGTTCGTCCGGCGTGTAGCCGCCGTGCAGTGCGATGGTTTCGGGTTTCATGCAGAGCTTCCTGAGCGTTGGGAGTCGCGGCGCCCGGCTCTATTCATGACGGTCGATAGGTCGCCGGGCCACCCGAGTTTAGGCCATTGGCCCCGGCTGCGGGCAATGGGCCGGGCGTGCCGACCGCGATCCACCATTAATCGACCGCACGCGGCGTATGGCCGAGCGGCCCAGGGCTCTTTCGGATGATGACGCGAAAAAGCGGTGGCTTACACCCGGTGGGTTGCGCCAGCCCGGGCGCAGCGCACGCATACGTCAGTCCCGGCCGGTCGCCGGCTCGGTATAGCGGCCGGTGCGGCGATCGATTGCAGTATGGACCGGCCGAGCGCGGCCCTGGCGAGCAGCGCTCGGCCGGTTCATGGCGTTACATGAAGCCGTCCCAGAAATCGCACTTGTGCCGCTCGCGGAATGTCGCGGCATCCTCGGTCTGCGGTTGCGGCGGGACGAGGACCTGGATCCGCGGATCGTTGACGTCGTAGGCCGGCCACGCCGGCGCGGCCGCGGAATTCGGGTCACCCGCGTCGGCGAATGTCGACCAGTAGCTGACCATTGCATCGGAGAGCTGGCTCTGTTCGTCGTCGAGCGGTCTGGCCTGGCCGGTGGCGCCGCGATATAGCGGGAACAGGTACTGCAGCTCGCCCGTATGGTAGGCGCCGAGCGGATACGAGGTCGGCGGAGAGTAGGACGGCGCGTTCTCGTCCGCGAACTCGTATTCGTAGACCGGCACGTACGCAGTAAGCAGCGTCGATACGGTCTCGATCGGGCAGATGAAGCGCGAATCGCCCTGGATTGCGCTAAGCGCCTCGCTGGGCGAATCGAAATCGCTGAGCGGATATTCGCCGAGCACCTGAGGCGCGTTGGCGCCGTACGTGGTTTCGACCTGTGTGCTGTATTCATCGGCTGTAAGCGGCGTGCCGCTTGCGAACTCGGTCTGGGCCACGAAGAAACGGCCCTCGTCGCGGTTGGCGCCGTTGATCACCGGCACCTGGTTGAAGTCGCCCGAGCCGAGCGCGGCCCGGACGGTCTGGGTCAGGATGGTCCCGTCGACCGTCAGCGTCGAATTGCTGTAACGGTTGCCGCTGCCCAGCTCCTGAATCTGTTCGACGGAAAGCGCGCGCAAACACTCTGCCGTCTGATCATCGCAACCGACGGACTCGGCGAACGCCTGGCCGTTGGCCTCGGACGTCGCCAGGTCGGGCTGGTCCAGGGAATAGGCGCCGCTCTCGACGATGCCGCGGTGGAACAGTCCGGCGGCGGTCGGCGAGGCCATGTTGGCGAGCACGTCCTGGCCGCCCGCGGATTCGCCAAAGATGGTGACGTTGCCCGGATCGCCGCCGAACGCCGCGATGTTGTTCTTAACCCAGCGCAGCGCGGCCTGCTGGTCCATGAGGCCGTAGTTGACGATGTCGTGCGCCTCGGCGTCGATCGCCGGATGGGCGAAGAAGCCAAACACGTTCAGCCGATAGGCGATGGTCACCACGATGACGTCGCCCTGCTTGACCAGCTTGCTGCCGTCGTAGTCGTTCGTGGCGCCTTCGGAATTGCCGCCGCCATAGATCCATACCATCACCGGTCGCTCATCCGATGCGTCGATATCGGCGGGGGCGAACACGTTCAGATAAAGACAGTCCTCGCTCTGGCTTTCGACGGCGAAGTCGACCAGGTTGACCGTCTGTGCGCAGATATCGCCATAGGCGGTCGTGTCGCGCGTGTCCTGCCACGGCGGCGGATCCTGTGGCGGCTGCCAGCGCAGATCGCCGACAGGCGGTGCGGCGAAAGGGATACCCAGAAACTGGCTGACATCGTCGCTGAGCTTGCCCTGGACGGGGCCGTCCGCGGTCTGAATCACGGCGGTGCGCGAGGCGCCGCCCGGCTCGCCGTCATCGACTCGGGTGTCGTGATCATTGTCGTCGCTGCAGCCGTTGAGCAATAGCGCCACGCCTGCGAGCAGCAGCGCGCCGGTCGAGCCTCGTCGGTTGATTGTGGTGGTCATCCCATTCTCCCCTTGGTATTGCGCGGACCGAGTACCCCGTCCATGTCGTTGCACCCGCTGTTCCGGCGTTGTTGTGTGGTCTCGCAGCGGCCGATCGATGCCGCCAGGATCAATGTGCCCAGTTGGCCCTCGGGCTGTCTTTCGCTTTCGGGCCAACTTTTGTCGCGGATCGGCCGTGCCGGGATGGACTTGTCGCCGGGCCGGTCTAAAACGTTGGTTGTAGGACCGGGTACAACGCGCTGCGGACACGGAGCCACACGCGGCGGCGTGCCGGGGACGGTGGCTCGCACAGGGCGTGGGTTCGAGCCTCTGGCCCGCCCGAACCTATTGATATAGCTGTATCACGCAGGCGCGCAGCGCCTTGTTCAAAGGCTTTGCGGTCTTTGATGGACGGTGCTAGCGTCCAGTCAGGATGCTGCGAGGACATCCATTACAAGTGGCGCGTACGTCACGATAAAAAATCGGAGGAGACGTGATGAATAACTACCCGAGGCTCGTGCGGCGAGCCGTGGCCGCGCTCGGCCTGCTGACAGCGCTGGCCGTGCCGGCGATCGGCCAGGCTGCCGACGACACCATCAAGATCGGCTATATCGACCCGTTGTCCGGCCCGTTCGCGAACGTGGGCGATGCCGGGCTGAAACACTTCAAGTATCTTGCCGAGCGCATCAACGCCAACGGCGGCATTCTCGGCCAGAACGTCGAGATCATCGGGTACGACAACAAGTCGAGTGCACAGGAGTCGCTGCAGATTCTGCGTGAGGCGGCCGACGAGGGCGTGCACTACATCACTCAGGGTAACGGTTCGCACGTGGGCGGTGCGCTCGTCGACGGGGTGGAGAAACACAACCGTCGCAACCCCGACGATCGTATCGTCTACCTGAACTATGCCGCGGTCGACCCGGCGCTGACCGGCGACAAATGCTCGTTCTGGCATTTCCGTTTCGATGCGAACAGCGCGATGAAGCTGCAGGCCATCACCGACTACATGGCCAAGCAGCAAGACATCAAGAAAGTCTTCCTGATCAACATGGATTACTCCCACGGCCAGGCGATTTCGCGTATCGCCAAGCAAATGCTCAAGGAGAAACGCCCGGATATCCAGATCGTGGGCGACGTATTGCACCCGGTGGGCAAGGTCAAGGATTTCTCGCCCTACGTGTCCCAGATCAAATCCTCCGGCGCCGACACGGTCATCTCCGGTAACTGGGGCAATGATCTGTCGCTGCTGGTCAAGGCCGGCTCGCAGGCCGGCCTCGACGTGGACTGGTATACCTACTACGCCGGTGGCCTGGGCACGCCCACCGCGCTCGGCAAGGCGGGCGCAGAACACGTGAAGATGGTCACCGAGTGGCAGGAGAATCTCGTCGAGCAATACGACGCACCCGAGTTGCGCGAGATCCTCGAGGAGTTCGAGGATCGTTACGACGGCATCGAGTTCTACTACCTGCGCATCAAGACCGAAATGGACATGCTGAAGAAAGCCATGGAAAAGGCGGGTTCCACCGATCCGCTGGCCGTGGCGCAGGCCATGGAAGGCATGACGATGGACACCCCGTTCGGCGAGGTCACGATGCGCAAGCAGGACCACCAGCTGCTGCAGCCGCTGTTCATCTCCACGTTCACCGCCGACTACGCGAAGTACGACTCCGAGGGCACCGGCATCGGCTGGAAGATGGATGCCAAGATCGACGCCGCGGACACGGCGGTCGACAGCAGCTGCAAGATGCAGCGGCCGTCGAGCTGAAGCTCGCGTCGACCGGCGGCTGACGCCGGTTCGATCGTCGCAAATGGCCGGCGCGCGCTCTGCGCGTCGGTCGTTTCGATGAAGCACGCCTTTCCCATTCAGCCATCGCGGGTCGCTCGGTGATGCTCGAATCGATTGTGTTTTCCATACTCAACGGTCTGCTGTACGGCATGCTGTTGTTCATGCTGGCCAGCGGCCTGACGCTGATCTTCGGAATGATGGGCGTGCTCAATTTCGCCCACGCCAGCTTCTATATGCTGGGCGCCTATTGCGCCTATTCCATCAGTTCCGTAGCCGGGTTCTGGGTGGCGCTGATTGTCGCGCCGCTGTTCGTGGGGTTTCTCGGCGCGCTGACCGAGCGCTTCGGTCTGCGCAACGTCCACCAGCACGGGCATGTGGCCGAACTGCTGCTGACCTTCGGACTCGTCTATGTGATCGACGAACTGGTGGTACTGATCTGGGGCCAGATCCCGGTGAACTACCAGATTCCCCCCTCGCTGGATTTCACCCTGTTCACGCTGTTCGACACCAGTTTCCCGGCCTATCGCGGGTTCATCCTGTTCGTGGCCGTTGCCATGTTCGTGGCGATCTATCTGCTGCTGGTGCGAACGCGCGTGGGCATGATCATCCGTGCGGCGTTGTCGCACCCGGAAATGGTGGGCGCGCTCGGCCACGACGTGCCGCGCATCTTCACGCTGGTGTTCGCCTTCGGCACCGGGCTTGCGGGCCTGGCCGGCGTGATGGCCGGCAACTACTACGTCACCGAGCCGGGCATGGCCTTTTCCATGGGCCCGATCGTGTTCGTTGTGGTCGTATTCGGCGGCCTGGGCTCGCTGGGCGGCGCACTCGCGTCGTCGTTGATCATCGGCCTGGTAACCACGTTCGCGATCAGTCTCAACTATTCCATCGCCGACGTGCTGGCCGGCCTCGGTGTGGTCGTTGGCAACGACACCGTCGGCAGCGGGCTTGCGCATATCAACCTGTCGCGAATCGGCCAGATGCTGCCTTATCTGATGATGGTGCTGATCCTCATCTTCCGGCCGCGTGGATTGATGGGAGCGCGCGAATCATGAGCGATAGTCGATCCGCGCGTCGTACATTGTTATGGCCGGTCGCGATGTGGGTGCTGTTCGGCCTGATCATCGCTGTGCTGCCCTATATCTTCACCTCCAGCAGTTCGATTTCGATGATGAGCCAGATGGGCGTGTTCATCATCTTCGCGCTGTCCTACAACATGCTGCTCGGCGAAGCCGGCATGCTTTCTTTCGGGCATGCCGTCTACTTCGGTCTCGGCGGCTTTTTCACCCTGCATGCGATCCGGGGAGTCAACGACGGCGTCTGGAGTTTTCCGCTCGAGCTGATGCCGCTGATCGGCGGTCTGGGCGGGCTGATGTTCGGCATCGTCTTCGGCTCGATATCGACCCGGCGGGCCGGGGTGACGTTCGCCATGATCACGCTGGGCATCGGTTCGATGGTCGAGTCGAGCGCGAACATGTTCACCGATTTCTTCGGCGGCGAAAGCGGCATCTCCGGCAACCGCGTGCTGGACGTGACCCTGCTGCCGTTCAGCTACGGGCCGTCGATCCAGGTCTACTACCTGATCGGGGCATGGACGGTTGTCGCTGCGCTGCTCATGTATCTGCTGACCAGGACACCGCTCGGGCGCATTTCCAACGCCGTGCGCGACAACCCCGAGCGGGCCCAGTTCGTGGGCTACAACACGACCATCGCGCGTTTCATCCAGTTCTCGCTGTCGGGTTTTTTTGCCGGCATCGCGGGCGGGCTGTTCGCGATCATGTTCGAGATCATGACCGCGCCCAACGTTGGGCTGGTGCAGTCCGGCATGGTGCTGCTGATGACCTTCATCGGCGGCGTCGGCGCGTTCTTCGGCCCGATTCTGGGCGCGGTGCTCGTGACCTACATGCATACCGCGCTGAGCGGCTTCTCCGAAGGCTGGATACTCTATTTCGGCCTGCTGTTCGTATTCATGGTGATGTACGCACCCGGCGGTATCGCCGGCATCATCACGGCACACTTCGCGCCTTGGCGTGCGGGCGTGATGCATCGGCTGCTGCCGATCTATGCCTTGGCGCTCGTGCCGGCCCTGTTGGCCGTCGCCGGTCTGGTGGCCGTGGTGGAGATGGGCTACCAGCTGTCGCTGGCCTACGACCCGTCGCGCCCGATCGATCTGTTCTATATGGAGGTCACCGCGACCCACGTAGGCGCATGGGCCGTGGCCGTGCTCGTGTTCGCCGCCGGCCTGGCCGGCGTGATCGGCGCGCGGCGCCTGGTGCGCTCGCGCTGGGCCGAGGTCAACCGAACCATGAGTGCCACCGGAGACAGCCCATGAGCGATGCATTGAAGCTGGCGGGCGTGCACAAGCGCTTCGGTCAGACGCCGATCATCCGCGGGGTGGATCTGAACGTCGCTGCAGGCGAACGGCATGCCATCATCGGGCCCAACGGGGCCGGCAAGTCCACGCTGTTCAATCTGATCAGCGGCCGCTATACCCCGACCGAGGGCCATATCGACCTCCACGGGCGCCGGATCAGCGGGCTGGCGCCGCACCAGATCAATCGTCGCGGGCTGAGCCGCAGCTTTCAGATCACCAACCTGTTTCACAACATGACGGTGTTCGAGAATCTGCGCTGCTCGCTGCTCTGGGCCAAGGGCTACAAGTACTCGTTCTGGCATCTGGTCGGCCGCCAGACCGCGCTCAACGAAGCCGCCGAGCAATGGCTGGAGCGCTTGGGCCTGACCGCACGGCGCGATGTACCGGCTTCGTTGCTCACCTATGCCGAGCAGCGCACGCTCGAGATCGGCTCCACGATCGCCGGCGGCGCCGATGTGATACTGCTCGACGAGCCGACCGCGGGCATGGGGCTGGCCGAGCGCGACCACACCATCGCCATGATCCTGGACGTCACCCGCGACAAGACCCTGCTCATCGTTGAACACGACATGGGCGTGGTCTTCGAACTGGCCGACCGGATCAGCGTGCTGGTCTATGGCCAGGTCATCGCCAGCGACACACCGGAGGCGATTCGAGGCAACGAGGCGGTCCAGGAAGCCTATCTGGGCGAGGCGCACTAGCCGCGGCCGACCTGCAGGGCCCAGGTCGTGGTTCGGCGAAAGCGAGACGTATCGACCACCAACGTCGGGCGCCCGAATACGCCGCCCGGGCCGGACCGTTCGGCATACAAGAACAAGCCGCGCTCGAACGAGCCGGACGAATAGATCAGAGGGTGCCATGATGCTGGAAGTACGAGATCTGCATGCCTATTACGGCAAGAGCCATGTCCTGCAGGGGGTGGACTTCGACGTTGGCCGTGGTGAGATCGTGAGCCTGCTCGGGCGCAACGGCGTGGGCCGTTCGACCACCTGCAAGGCGATCATGGGGCTGGTGGCACCGCACGGGTCGGTGCGGTTCGACGGCGAGCAGCTGGCCGGCCTGAAAAGTCACCAGGTGGCGCGCAAGGGCATCGGTTACGTACCCGAGGACCGGCTCATCTTCAGCGGGCTGAGTACCAGAGAAAATCTGGAGATGGGCGTCCAGAAGGTCGGCGCGAAGGCCGACTGGACCATCGACGATGCCTACCGGCTGTTTCCACGCCTGTCGGAGCGCGCGGACGTGCAGGCCGATCGCTTGTCCGGTGGCGAGCAGCAGATGCTCACCATGTGCCGAACGCTCATGGGCAACCCGAAGCTGATCATGATCGATGAGCCCACCGAGGGCCTCGCGCCGCAGATCGTGTCGCAGGTGGGCGATTTCCTGCTGGCGATCGCGGACAAGGGGCTGTCGGTGCTGCTGGTCGAACAACGCCTGAGCATCGCCATGCGCGTATCGCATCGCGTGTATGTGATGGGCCACGGGCGGATCGTGTTCGAAGGCACACCGGACAGCCTCGAGGCGGACGAACGTGTGCGCCGCGAGTGGCTCGAGGTCTGATCAGCGACCTACACGCCGGCACATGACGGCTTTGGGTCAGGGATCGATCCGACGATGGATCGCGTTGACCCAGCAATACAGCCCGTAACAGATCAGACCGAGAGCCACCACGCCGAGCAGTACGAGGCCGTAGCTCTCGCCGGACAGTGCGTTGAGTGCGCCGTCGAGGCCGGTGGCTTCGTCCGGGTCGGTTTGCCAGGCGCCCAGCAGCAGAAATGCGCCCATGATCAGAAATACCACACCGCGAGCGCTCAGCCCCCATTGTGCGATGTGGCCTGCCCAGCGCCGTTGCGTCGGGCCCATCGTGGCCACGGACCAGCGTTTTTCGAAGCCGCGCTTGTAGGCGCGCACGAACTGCATGATGGCGATGCCGACGATGAGCGCGCCGATCGCCGCGACCAGCCAGACCCCGCCTTCGTGCGACATGAGCCGGGCGGTCATGCTCTGTTTGGTACTGCCTCCACCGCTGCTGTGGCTACCGATCAGCAAGCGGATGGTGTAGACCGCCAGTGATGCATAGATTACACCGCTGCCGAGCAGGCCGACGCGCTTGAGCAGCCCGCCCGGGCTGCGGCCGCGATGTTCCGGATCCTTTATCGCCTGAACGAAGCGCCATATTACGTAGCCGATCAGCCCCGCGGCCATGACGATAAGCAGGATCTGGCCGAAGGGCTGACTGCCGATGGTGCTCATCGCGCCATGCGTGCTTGTGGTTCGGCCACCGATATGAAAGGCCGACATCGCCGCGAGCACGCCGATGACGACATAGACGACGCCCTTGGCGGCGTAACCGAAACGGGCCAGCCATTCGACGCCCTTGCTGGGCGCACGCTGAGTTGCGTGTGTGCTCATGAATCATCCATTTGGAAAGGCCGAGATACAGGCCCGGAGAAGGCGTCGTGCCCAGCTGAAAGAAGCGGTCGACGGCGCGTGAGTTTGCGTCGTATGACGCCAATGCCAACAGCGGCGCGCCCGCACGGCGCAACCAAGTGGCCATTCGCGAGATTTGGAAAGGCATCGCTGACACGAAAACGGCCTGCCACCACCAACGCCGGCTTGCAGCCCAATCCAGAGCCCCGCAACAACAGGTTTAGAGGCCAGACTCCGAAAGGGCATATTCGACAGTCGCCGACTATGCCTGGCTCGGGCCGGCCGTGGTCCTAAGACGAACGCTGGCCGAGTGCTTCGATGACTGCGTTGGCGTTGTCGAAGTGGTCGCCTTCGAAGGCGCGCAGCGCTTCGAGGGTTTCCTCGGGTGCGCCGTTGCTCGCCGCAACGCCCGCCAGCTCGCCGCCCGTGGCCGGGAATGAGGCGCCTTCCAGGTAAGAAGCCAGGCGTGTCGGATCGTGGGTCATGCAGTTCTCTCGTTTGATTGTCTCCGACCAGTGCAACAGAACCGGCCTCGGCTGTCTGTCCGCACTAACACCCACGCGTTGACGATCACGCCGTCGTCCGCCGCGCCAGGCCATTCGGGTACCAGTCAGCCGCGACGATAGGCGGTGCGTGTTTCGACCGGACGAACAGGCGCGCGATTCGCGCGCGCTTGCGACGTGTCAAACCGCCCATGCGCAGTATGACTGATTGCCAACGGGGCGCCGCCGCGATGAAAGTAGCACGACAATCATTCACGCCGATTCGTGATACAGGCGATCCATGCGTGCACCGGGAGCCGCCGTGGTCTCTTTCATGACTCGATCCTTTGGTCTGAGCGTCGACAGCATCAGACCGCGCCGGGATTTTCCTCGCGCCAGGCATGTCGATATCGATCGCTACATGCGCGACTGGTATGTCATTGCCCACAAGCCGCCGTCGATCACGCGCACCGCGCACAATGCCGTGGAGCGGTATCGGCGGGGGGACGATAACCGTGTCGATGTGCGGTTCACCTTCCGTAAAAACGGCTTCGACGGTGACCGAAAAACCCTGCGGCCGACCGGGTTTGTGGTCGCCGATACGGGCAACGCGGTATGGGCCATGCAGTTCGTCCGGCCGATCAAGATGCAGTTCGTGATCGCCTATGTTGCCGACGACTACCGACAGACGATCGTGGCCCGCGAGCGGCTCGATTTCGTATGGATCATGGCCAGCGAGCCGCAGATCGAAGCCAAGGTCTACGACGATCTGGTCGAACGGGTGAGACAGATCGGCTATGACGTGTCGCAGCTGCGCCAGGTGCCCCAGCAGCCGCTGGGGCCACGCCGGGCGGATTGACGCCGGTGACTGGCGGCCCCGGTGTTGAACCCGTCGGGCCGAGGCGCCGGCCGAGCCGCACGACGACTAGGCCCTCGGTGATGCCTGCATTCGGCCGTGCGTGGCGACGGGATGGCGCTCAGCCTGGCCGGGCGTCCCACACCGGCCGGTTCGGCCATTTGGCGTTGGGCGTTGATCGACGCGCACGTGGGCGCCGGTGGAGGTTCGGCTAGACGATGCGGCCGACCACGCCCGGGCTCGGTCCGGGGCGAACCTGGGGTCAGACATGGCACCGCTTCGGGGTCGGGGGAAATACTGATTGTCGTAATCTGTGTACGACGCGTCTACTAGGCCGGCTGCCCTGGGCTGGGGTGCCCCTCTCCGGATTGGCTCCCCCTGTCATATCCAACGGAGAAGCCCGGCCCGGGCTGCACTTGTCACATCGGCCTTTTTACTGATGGCAACAGCGCGGGGTCTGAGGTGTACTGACATCTCTCGCCCGGGCTGTACCGTCTCGTGATGGATTCCCTGCGGCTATCGGTCGTTACCGCGGCCCGGGCGAGGCCTTTCATAGGGCCGGCCTGGTCGGTTCGAGACGGTCTATCCGCTAGTACGGCGACCGCAGCCCGCCTTCGTCTGTGCGTCCATATGACTCGTATCGCTTGTCCGCCGGCATAGGCCGGCCGCTCAACTCAGTTGCGTTGTGTCTCGCGACATCGTTCGGCGACATCGCCCGGGCTGCCGTCGTAGCCGCGAGTGACCAGCGTACCCAGGCGGTCGTCGTTGCCCCTGGTGCCCAGCGATTGCAAACGGAGACCCACATGGCGTGCGCCGATCGGCGTGTCTGCGGCCTGCATGCCCAGCTGGCGTGGCCCTCTCTGAACGATCGCCGTGTCGGCGCTGCGATAGGTCACCGTGATATGTCGATCACGCCGACAGACGTAGTCGGCCCTCTGCTCGGTCGGGCGGTGGGCGCACCCGGCTACGCCGCCGGCGATCAGAACCAGCGACGGACAGCAATGCGTGCGGCGCATGAAGGCTCCCCGGTTGACGGGCCTGTCCGCCGTGTAGTCCGCGATGCGGGGGATGTTCCGTCGAAAAGCGACGCCCGCGGTGGACTGGTATGGTGACATTTGTATGGCCGCGTCGAGGGCAACCGGCGCGTGCACGGCGAACCTGACCGATGATTCAGCGACCAGGGGGTAAGTTGTATCGTGAGATCGCCCGAGATTCCCGCCAACGAACGCGAGCGGCTACAGACGCTCGTGGCTTTGCGAATACTGGACACCGACGCCGAAGAACGTTTCGATCGCATCACGCGTCTGGCCCGGGGTGTGTTCGGGGTGCCGTTCGCGCTGGTGAACCTGATCGCTGACGATCGCCAGTGGACCAAGTCGCAGAACGGTACCCAGATCGTCAACCTGCCGCGCGAGCAATCGTTCTGTGCCCACGCGGTCTGCGAAGATGCCACGCTGGTCGTTCCCGACCTGACCGAGGACGAGCGCTTTGCCGACAATCCCCTGACCCGCAGTGCGCCCCGTATGCGTTTTTATGCCGGGCGCCCGCTACGCGCCGAAAACGGCTGTGCGCTGGGTACGCTGTGCATCCTCGATGTGCAGCCGCGCGAAATGAGCGAACGCGAACTGGCCATGCTCGACGATCTGGCCGTGATGGTGGAACACGAACTGGCCACCGTGCAGTCTGCGACCATCGACGAGCTGACGGGCATCACCAACCGACGCGGCTTCAGCATTCTGGCGCGCCACGTCTATCGCGTCTGCCAGCTCAACGGGCTGCCGGCCTGTCTGATCTATTTCGACCTGCGTCAGTTCAAGCAGATCAACGACCGCTATGGGCATGCCGCAGGCGACCGGGCACTGAGACGCTTTGCCGATCTGATGCGGGAAACCTTCCGCGAATCGGACGTCTTCGCACGCCTGGGCGGCGACGAATTCGTGCTGTTCGCCGGCAACACCCGCCTGCGCGACGCCGAACGGATGGTCGCTCGGCTGGCGCAGACCGTCGAGACTCATAACGGCCTATCGGAGCCCGCAGAACGGCTGCTCTTCAACCACGGGATCGAGTCGGTTCCCACCGATATCAACGCTGACGCGGATGACACGCTGGAATCCGTGTTGGCCAGCGCCGACAAGCGTATGTACGAACAGAAACGAGCCTCGGGCACTTGACGCGGGGCGACTACGGTCGTCGCGGGCCAGGTGAGCGAACGGCGCACTCGATGTCCTGTACGGCTCAGGCGAACGCGTTATCCAGATCGAGATAGCTGGCGTTGTCTTCGCCGATCGTATGGCCCTGTTCCGCGATGGCTTGAGATACAGCCGCGAAATGAGTCCGCCGTGAAATCCTTTTCAGCCATTCGCACACGTTCGGATATCGATCGAAACGGTATCCCACGGCGACGAGTTGATAGAGTTCGCATGCCATGGACAGGTCGGCGATGCTCGGGTGATCCGAATCGTTCAGGTAACGCGTTGCACCCGAAGCCGTGGCCGGCTGGCCCAGACAGGAATCCAGATGAGAGAGGCTCTCGTTCAGCCGTGTCTGGAGCGGCCTCAAGCGGAGCGCCTGAATCTCGGACTTGAGCATCGGGAGCGTCAAGTGCAGATTCATGATGTCATGAAACATGTCGTACCGGCGCAGGTGACCGTGATGCCATGCCATCCACTGGTCAGTACGAGCCGCACCAACGGGGTCCTGCCGATCGGGGTACCAGCGCTGCGCGATGTCCTGCGCCTGACTGGTTCGGCAGAGATACCGCATGATCGCGTGGCTCTCTGCCAGTACGAAACCCTTCGACATGTGTCCGTCATCGCCAGGCGGAATCGCCAGCGCGGGCACGGTCTGCTGCCCGGCAACCTGTTCACGGAACCAGCGAGTACGCGTCTCTCCTTGGGCGAAATCTATCTCGTGCCAACGGTATGCGGCCCCGAGTTCGAGCAACAGGATTTCCACGGCTCGGCATGGCTGCGATAGGCGATGTGCATAAAGAATCGGCGTCATTGGCAAGACTCCCGGAAACATCTGGATTGTCGACGGCTCCTCACAGGATGCAGGCGAGCGAAGCCAGAACGGGTCATCGTCGCAACAGGCAAGGCGTGAGGCGACCGTGCCGGCCCCGCCGATCGAGCGGTTGGTTACCGATGACACGATCTTTGGCGATTCGTCCGCCGGTCTTTACCTGGCCAGCTGCGAAAGCTCGCCGGGGAGATTGGCTATAGTCTTATCGGCTTCGCCGTCGCTGAGCGCTTGCTCGAGCGTGCGCACGACCGATCGAGCCAGATCGCGTACATCCTCCGTGCCCAGTTCGGTACGGAACATCAGCTTGTCGTAGAACTCGTCCAGCGTCATCGGTACGCCGCTGGTATCGGCGCGATTGCCGCCCGCCCGCACGGCCTCGGCGATCTCGTCGGGCAATTGCCCGGCCATATGCTCTGCCTGCTCCTGGGGCAGCTGTTCGCAGAGGGTGTCGAGCGTTATCAGAGTGTGTTCGTGGACCGCTTCAACATCCAGCTGCGAGCAGCCCTCGTGCACGCGGGCGATAAACAGATCGGTATTCATGGTGCGTCCTCTGCCGCGGCCTGGCCGGCAGCGACTGTATAAGTGAGATCTCGACCCTGCGCGCTGAAACGATCGTGGACCATCCCGACTTATGCGGACACGCGCAAGTCTGCAGGCTGCGTTGGCGTAGTCGACAGGCGCCGCGACCCGCACTTGAGACAGCGGGCGAATCCGCGGTCGACCGCTGCCCCGGGGCAGGGCCAACGATCTCCCACCGACGTAGCTCTCATGTGACGCCGGTAACGCCTGGGTCGAGTGCACGCTCCGGCACCGAGCGACCGAACGGGATTCCGGCGTGCGTGTAGAAGAAGTAAAGCGACAGCCCGGTTTCGGGCATCGAAGCGGCGGCGTGGCGCCCGGTGCGGTGTATCCCACGCTGCATGCCGACGATCACGGCCGGCGCGACTGGCCGCCGCCGGACGGCGGCCGCATTTTCGCGGTCGGGTGGGGCGGCTGTTGTATGCTTTTTCGTAGACGGTCGGCTCGACTGCGGCGATCCACAGCGGCAGGTCAGGGCGCGTCGTAATCGGTGGCGGCTGCGAAAGCGGGCGCGCCAGATGAGGGGGACAACATGAACAACGTCAGGCGACCGACGACCGCGCACGCCGCATTCTGGGTGATGACGCGACGAGTCACGTTGCTCGCGGCCAGTGTCGACATCGGCTTCTTCGTGTTCTTTCTCTGGGCGGATTCGCCGCTGCTAGCGTGGATGAACGTGCTCAGCGTCGCTATGTACATCGGCGCGTACCGGCTACTGGTCGCGCGTCGAAATCGCCTGGCACTGGCCCTGATATGGTTCGAGGTGATCGGCCATGCCGTGGTCGGTACGCTGCTGGTTGGTTGGGATGCCGGCTTCAACTATTACCTGTTGATGTTCATACCCGCGATCATGGTCAGCGGTAGCCGGCGCGCGGTGATCGGGCCGCTGGTCGTGTTGTTCGGGTTGTATGTGATTCTGCATGCAGTCGCGCGCCACTATGGCCCGCTGGACCCGCTCTTCGAGCCCGCACTCTGGCTTCTAAGCCTGTTCAACATGTCGATCTTCTTCGCGATGGCGAGCTATACGGCGCGGTACTACTACGGCCTGGTGCAGCGCAGTGAACGCCGGCTACGCGACATGGCCACACGCGACACGCTGACCGGCCTGTTCAATCGACGCCATCTGTCGGAGGTGGCCGCAACCCAGCTTGCGCTCGGCACCGAGCGCGCCGTCCGAACCTCGCTCGTGATTGCCGATATCGATGGCTTCAAGCACATCAACGATCGCTGGGGTCACGATGCCGGGGATCGCGTGCTCAGCGGTGTGTCGGCGCTGTTTCTGGAACACTGCCCGCCCCCGTATACGGCATCGCGCTGGGGCGGCGAGGAGTTTCTGTTTTTGCTCCCGGATGCCGATACCGCGGCGGCCTGCGGCTTTGCCGAACGCTTGCGCAAAACGATCGCCGATGCCCGGATTCCACTGCCGGACGGGACGGTCGCCTGTACCATCTCGCTCGGTGTGGCCACCCTGGAGGCGCCAGAAAGTCTGGAGGCGGCGATCGGACGCGCGGACCGCGCGCTGTATCGCAGCAAGAGTGCCGGTCGCGACCGCGTGACCGTCGCCGGCCCGCCGAAAGACGGTGCCGACTCTGGCGTAAAGAAGGGGGCGGCCGGGCTAGCCCGGGCCGAGCCTCTCGCGCCGGGCATACCCGCGGTCGTGCAATCGGCGCGCCGCCCGCTCTAGAACACGCCCGAGGACAGGTTCCGGCCAGCTGTTGATCGCCGGGCCGGCTCGCGGCTACGTCGGCTTGATTTTCAGTCCGCGGGCTGCATCATCGGCTGCTCATACGTTCATTGCGATATCGACATGGCCAACTATACGAAAGACCCGGAAGCCATCGCCCGGCTCGACCGTGAGCAGTATCGGGTGACCCAGGAAAGCGGTACGGAAGCACCGGGTACCGGTGAGTACTTGAACAATAAATCGGCCGGAATCTATGTCGATATCGTCTCCGGCGAACCGTTGTTCGCCTCGTCCGACAAGTACGATTCCGGCTGTGGCTGGCCCAGCTTCACCAAGCCGATCGAGCCGGCTCACGTCGCCGAGCTTCAGGATCGTTCACACGGGATGACTCGCACCGAGGTTCGCTCGGCCCACGGCGACAGTCATCTGGGACATGTGTTTCCCGACGGGCCGGCCGATCGCGGCGGTCTGCGTTATTGCATCAATTCGGCATCGCTACGGTTCATCCCGCGCGAGCGAATGGACGCCGAAGGCTATGGGGCCTATCTCGATCAGGTGGAGGACGTTTGAGCCATTGGGAAAGCCGGGCGGCGCGGCGATGAGCGCCTGCGATACGCCGCAGAGGCAGCGCTTTCGCGAGCTGGCTGCCGACATCGAGGGGATCGATCACGACGTCTATCAGCGCTACGACCGCGATCCGCTGGAGCCGATCATCGGGCTCGGGCGCCCGGACGCCCGAGTCGGTTTTTTCGGGCGTGATCCGGGCCGCGATGAAGTCCGCCACGGCGAGCCGTTCATCGGTGCCGGCGGGCAGCTGGTTCGTCGCGCGCTCTATCGGCAGCTGTACGGTAGCGAGCTGCCGGATTTCGAATCGTCCCGGACCATCGGGCGCGAGTTTTTCTGGATCAACACGGTGCCGTACAAGCCGGTCGGCAACAAGGCGTGGTCGATGCGGGTCAAGCGGCGGTTTCATCCGCTGATGACTGCGTTGCTGGTCGAACAATGGCAGGGCCGGTCGCTGATCACGCTGGGCCGTGAGGCGTTTCTGTGGTTCGGCATCGGTCAGTCGCGAGTCGAACGCGCCCGGATCGAAGCGTTCTGG
Organism: Salinisphaera sp. T31B1; assembly: GCF_040361275.1. Classification (NCBI taxonomy): domain Bacteria; kingdom Pseudomonadati; phylum Pseudomonadota; class Gammaproteobacteria; order Salinisphaerales; family Salinisphaeraceae; genus Salinisphaera; species Salinisphaera sp. T31B1. Next base: position 1,361,497 of record NZ_APNH01000001.1, read on the forward strand.
CAGCGCACCGATCGGTTCGACGAAGCGCTGGATGTCACGCTGAACGGGATGGACGGGTCGGCGGCCACGTTCAGTGTGTATCCGCTACCGCATCCGTCGCCGTTGAACGCGACCTGGTACAAACGTTTTCCATCGTTGCTTGCACACCGGCTCGATCAGCTTGCCGTGCGCAAGGGCAATCTCACCGTCTAGCAAAGCGCGCTCGGGTGCCGGGCGCGAGCGGCATGCCGGATGGGCCGGTGGCCGCAAGCCAGCCCGCGTGGGCAGGCGTAGTGTGCGCCTACAGGGTTTGGCGCAGCACAGAGGCGATCGGCACCGGACTGCGGCCTGGCTACGCGCCGGCTGCGCCGTCGGTCCACGAATGGTTGGGCTGTCGAGCTCGACCGGCCGGCCGGACCGTGGTGCCGGCCGCTCGTAGGGCAATCAGACCGAGGGCGGCGTGCGTCCCAGCGCCTTGCGCCAGGCACCGGTGGCCGCGCCACGCCCGACTACTCGCGCAAACGCGACACAGAATCCGCTGACCGCGGCCCAGGCTAGTATGGATCGCCAGCTCGCATCCTCGTTGTCGAGATTCAGCGGCGGTTCCTCATGGCGCGCGCGTCGCCAGGCCGCAGCCGCGCTTTTTCGGGCAATGATGCCCGCGCCAATGGCGGTGCCGGCAGCCAGGGCCGCCCAGATTGCGCTTTCTCGATCCATGCTGTGCTCGCGTCGGTAGGGCCGCGCGTCTCTTGAACGATTGAACAGGTTCCGATGCTATCGCAGATCGCCTGCCGCCGTGTGGGCAATCGTACGCACGGCATTTCACTCACGGTGTCCCGACCGTCGGCGTGGCTCGCGCGACTGCCTGCGGGCAGAGGCGTCATATGAGGATGTGCATGGCTGCACCGGTCTGGAGATTGCGACCTGCCTGCGGCCCGGCGCCTGCGACGTTAGGGCGTCTGGCTGTCCGCCCTGTTGAGCCTGCGCTCGAAGCGGTTTACGCTACGGCGAGCTGTTCAACAAGACAGGCTCATGCATATAGCCACCGACACGTCCGTTCGACTCGATGACGCCATCTGTGCGCCGTCGTGCGTCGGTGTGTCGTCGATTTATTTCGGGTACTGGTTTAGCCGCTCAGGCGTCTGACCGTACCCGGCAGGCGCCCCGCTAGGGTTGCCTGCCGAAGAGTCTTCAAAAACCCCCGGTCGGCATCCCGACCGGGGGTTTTTTGTTTACGCACGCGCGTGAACCGACATGGAGACAGAACCAATGAAAGCCAACGATTTCCGATACCGCAGCCGCGTCCGATTTAGCTGGGGCGATATCCCGAATCGCCCCCTGACCGACCGTCGATCATCTGCCCGATCCGGGCTCGTCTGCTCAAGGAAATGCCATGAACACGCGTGTTGCCACTGTCCATAACGATCTTGAAACCGTTCTGTCGCCGCCTGACGTGGCCGCGGGTCAGGCCCGCACCAGTCGATGCTTGCCGAGCCCGGCCGAACTGCGCCGCGAGCTGGCGTTGCCAGAGCCGGTGATCGCCCAGATCCACGCCCATCGTCAGGCCGTACGCGATGTGATCCACGGTCGCGACGAACGCCTGCTCGTCATCGTCGGCCCCTGCTCGCTACATGACGCGCATGCCGCACTGGCCTATGGTCGCCGCCTGGCCGCCTTGGCCGATCAATTGGGCGATCGTCTGCTGATCGTCATGCGTGCTTACGTGGAGAAGCCGCGCACGACCGTGGGCTGGAAAGGTCTCATGCATGATCCGGGCCTGGACGACGGGCAGAACCTGGCCGGCGGACTGCGCGCCGCGCGTGCGCTGCTCGTCGAATTGGCACAACTGGGACTCCCCGTGGCCAGCGAGATTCTCACGCCGACCGCGGCGAGCTATATCGAGGATACGCTCAGCTGGGCGGCGATCGGCGCGCGCACCACCGAATCGCAGACGCATCGAGAGACCGTCAGCGGCCTGGCGATGCCGGTCGGCTTCAAGAACGGCACCGACGGCGACGTGGCCAGTGCGCGCGATGCCCTGCGGGCCGCGGCGCATGCACATGTTCATATGGGTATCGACGACGCCGGCCGTGCGGCGGCCATTCATACGCCGGGCAATCCAGACACCCATGTGATATTGCGGGGCGGCCGGACAGGGGCCAATTGTGATGCGGTCAGTGTGGCGGGCGCCGTGCGTACCCTACAGGCAGCACGACTCAATCCGCGTTTGATCATCGACTGCAGCCATGCCAACAGCGGCAAGGATCCGAGCCGTCAGCCGGCGATTCTGGCCGATATCTTCGCCCGGCGTCGGGACGGCGAACAGGCGATCGCAGGGGTGATGATCGAGAGCCATCTGAATAGCGGCAACCAGCCGATATCGTCGGCGTTGCATTACGGCGTGTCGATCACCGATGCCTGTCTCGGATGGGCCGAGACTCGCCAGGCCCTGGTGCGGCTGGCCGCCGACCGGTAGCAGCCGGGCATGGCCGGGTCGCCTGCGGCGGCTCGGTTGATCGCGGGGCGCCGGTTCGCTGCCGTGCGCCCCGCGATCGGATCCACGATCACCGGAAGTAGCGGCCGAAGCGTCGATCGTCGCCGCGATGGCCATAATAACGCCGGTCGTCATAGCGCCGATCATAGCGATCGTAGCGATCGTCGCGGTCATTGCGGTTGGTGATCAGGGTGCCGCCAGCGGCGCCGACGGCACCGCCGATCACCGCGCCGGTGTTGCCGCCGATCTCGTTGCCGACGGCTGCGCCCAACGCGCCGCCGATACCGCCGCCGAGCGCCGAAGACCAGGTATCGCTGTCGAAGGCCATTGCCGGGGCGCTGGCGAGCGAGGTGATCAGCGCACCGGCGGCCAGCGTATTGCGAATCGACTTGTTCATGATGCTCTCCTGACGTGTTTGGCACACGTTGTTTTGTTTGTTCAGTAAATATTTAACGATGCGTGCCCTGAACCGCATCTGAACGCTGATCAATTAACCCGTCGAGACGTCATCGGCATCCTTGCTCTTGAAACACGCGCCGGAATGCCGAATCGTCCGGCGAGTGCCTGCCTGGTCGTACCCAGCGAACGGATCTCGTGATGAAGCTAGGGCCTTACCGTTTCTCGCCGCCGTGGTGGGGCGTGGCGTTGTTCGTAATCGTTGCGGCGATCCTGTGTTCGCTCGGCGCCTGGCAGATTCAGCGGGCCCACTACAAGGAAGGACTGGTCGCCATCGAACAGGCCGCACGCGCGGCCGGCCCTACGGCCATGAAATCGGCTGCTGCACGCGATTCGGCGCGCAGCGACACCGGTGCCCTGACTTATGGCCGTCACTATATTGTGAGCGGACAGTACGATAGAGCTCACCAGATCGTGCTCAACGATCAGGTCAACGGTCAGGCACTGGGGTATCGGATCTGGACACCGGTGATACTCGACAACGGCGTCCGGGTGATGGTCGATCGTGGCTGGGTGCCACGCCGCGGCGACGGGCATGTGGCGCCGCCCGACCCCCCGGCACCGGACGGACCGGTTCGCGTGCTCGGGTTCTGGCGCAGCTTTCCGCAACCGGGGCTCAACCTCGGTGCAGGCAATGCGTGCACGCAGCGCGCGTGGCCGCGCGCACTCAATTATCCGGATGCGGCGGCGGTGAGCTGCCAGTATGGCGCACCGGTCGCCGACGGGCTGCTGTTGCTGGACCCGGCCGCCGATGGCGGTTTCGTACGCGACTGGGACGAAGATCTGGTCGGGCTGTCGCCGGCCGGCCACTATGCTTACGCCTCGCAATGGTTTCTCATGGCCGTGGTGGCGGGCATCATTCTGGTGGTCGTCAATACGCGTCGGCGGTAGCGGTATAGTCTGCAGCCCCGCCGTCGATGTTCAGTTGACCTTAAACCGCATCGTGTTCGACTGCGCGCCAATCTTCCGACACATACTGTGTCTTCTTTCTTCGGGGATCATCTCATGGCCCAGACTCAGACCCAGACCCGTGCTGCCGATATGCCGGTCGGCGCCCAAGGCCCGCTGGGCGCTCAGCTGCTTGCCCCGGATACCTTTCCGCGATTGGTGAGCGATGCGTGTGCGCTGGTTGAGCGAGAGATCGGCAAGCGCGGCATGACCATGCGTACCGCCTACAGCGTAGCGCTCCGGCTCAAGCCGGATCTTGTCACCCGGACCGTGCGCGAACTCATGCCGGGGTTCGTCGCCGAGCTGGAACCGCTGTATGCCGATTGCCAGACGCGAGACGAGAATTTTCACGACTACCTCATCGCGCATGGGCATACCGTGGCCGATGCGATGCTCAATATGGCCGACGAGCGCGCCGAGCGTATTCACAGCCGTGCGATCAGTTCCGGCTACAAGCGCGTACGCGGGCGTGCGCGGCGGGAAATCGTGGATGCCATGCCGCAGATCGCGACCGTGATCTCGAGCCATTGCCGTTGATCTTTCCCGCGCGTCGAATGGTTCGATGCCGTAACCGCCGTCGGCGACTGAAACAGCCCGCGCTGGCACGCGCGGACCAAGGTTAATTCATGGGCGACCGATGGTTTCGGGGCGCTCCGCCCGTACCTAGACTGGAGCGCTTTCCCGCCTTTTATATGAGTTGTCTGGCTTGGCACTGAACGATTCCGATCACGATGCCGAGTCGGCGTCCGCTCCAAGTACGCGCAGGTCCAAGCTACCTGGGTGGGCCGTCCTCGGGCTGTTCATCTACGCCTCGGTCTTCGCCTTGGGCGCGGCCAAGAATTTTCTCGTCCCCATAGTGCTGGCGTTTCTGCTTGCCATGGTGTTCGGGCCGGTGCGCCGGTTTCTCGAACGCCGGGGGCTGCACAGCGCCCTGGCGTCTCTGCTGATCGTCATGACCCTGTTGATCGGCTTCACATCGGTGGTAGCAGCGTTGGCGATGCCGGTGTCGCACTGGGTGGACAAGGCGCCCTCGATCGAACGTCAGGTCGAAGACAAGCTGGCCAAGGTGTCACGATCGCTCAGTGGCGTGTTCGAAGCCCGGGAGAAGATCGAGGAGCTCGCCGAATCGCAGACCGAGGAACGCGCGAAGCCGGTCCAGACGGTCAAGATGCAAGACAAGGGTGTGACCGTGAGCCTGGCGATGCTGGCGCCGTCAGTGGTCGCGCAGTTCGTATTCACGTTTGTGCTGCTGCTGTTCCTGCTCGCTTCGGGCGACATGTTCTATGAAAAGCTCGTGCATGTCATGCCGACGTTCAAGGACAAGCGCCGGGCGATATCGATCGCTTATACGATCGAGCGCAAGCTTTCGAACTACCTGATGACCATCGTCATCATCAACGCCGGTCTGGGGGTGAGCGTCGGCGTCGGCATGTGGCTGCTCGGCATGCCGAGCCCGCTGGTGTTCGGCGTGATCGCGTTCACGTTCAACTTCGTGCCCTACCTGGGTGCGCTGGCCGGCATTCTCATCAGCGCAGCGGTGGCGATGGTGTCGTTCGAGTGGATCGGCTGGGCCGCAGCGGCCGGCGGTGTGTATTTCCTGTGCAACGCCATCGAGGGGCAGTTCGTCACGCCGTATTTCGTCGGACGCAGTCTGCGGCTGAACACGGTCGTGGTGTTCGTGACCATCTCGTTCTGGGCCTGGCTGTGGTCGGCCATCGGCATGATCGTGGCGCTGCCGTTACTGCTTGCACTCAAGACGTTCTGCGAGCATATCGATGAGCTGCGCGGCGTAGGGGACTTCCTGTCCGAGCGCGGGGCCGAACGCGACGATCACCGGATCACCGACCCGGGCGACTGACCTGCCGCTAAGAGACTCGGTCGTCGGACGATGACGGTCGCGCGAGGCGCCCGAGCGCCGCATCGTAGGACAGCCCGGCGATGCCTGCCGCCGACATCGAGCGCCCGAGCGAATGCGCCACCGCGAACGCGGCAGCGCGGCGGTAGAAAGGCAGATGCGACTCATAGCGCGGCAATACATCGTCGAGCCGCTCGGCGCCGGCCAGCGCCTGTTCGAACGCGGCCCGCCGGCGCGACAGCCACGCCATGAATCGTTCGTCGGCGGCGACATCGTCTGCCAGCGCCAGTGTCCAGGTCAGATCCCGTTGCAATACGCAGGTGCCGATGAAACGCCCGGCAACGGCTTCGCCCAGCATGTCCGGTGGTGTCAGCCCCAGCCAGTAGCCGCCGTCACGGCGGTACAGATAACAGACCCGCCCAGGCACCGGTTTGAAACGGAACTCGCTGTCCAGCACGAACAGACTGGTGAAGAGTTCGGTGGTGACCTGATCGATCTGCTTCGGCGGTACCGTCGCCAGTTGGCTGCGCTGGGATTCCAGCGTGGCCAGTACCGGCGAGGTGCCTTTGCCCTGCGGGTTGGGGTTTTTGCTCATGCGGGGGATAGGGTCGTGATTGGGCCGGCGGACGCTCGACGGCTGTCTTGGTCAAGCCAGCGCATGCCATAAGCAGCGCGTGGCAGAATAGCGTGACACATCCTCTCACGGAGACCGTCGGTGCGGCGTCATGTCACCCTTTTGAACCGACTGTTTCGTGGTCTGCTCACTGCTTTGTTGGGGCTGGCGATGGTCGGCTGTGCCGGTCTGCCCAAGGGCACGTCCGCGGTTCAGGGTTTCGAGCTCGACCGCTATCTGGGCCGCTGGTACGAGATCGCGCGCCTGGATCACGGCTTCGAACGCGGCTTGGACTGTGTCAGTGCCAGCTATAGTCGGCGCGACGACGGCGGCGTACGCGTGATCAACCGCGGCGTGAATCTGGCCAGCGGCGAGATCAGCCAGGCCGAAGGCAAGGCCTATTTCGTCGACGATCCGCAGACGGGGCGTTTCAAGGTCAGCTTCTTCGGCCCGTTCTATGGCGGCTACAACATCCTGGCTCTCGACGAGGACTACCGCCACGTACTGATCGCCGGTTCCGACCGCGATTATCTATGGATACTGGCACGCACCCCGATGATTGACGAGACCACGCACACTCGTCTGGTAGCGCGTGCGCGAGCGCTGGCGTTTCCGGTCGACGAACTCATCGACGTGGTTCAGGGCTCGGCCTGCCAGCCGTACCGTATGGAAACGGCGACGGCGGAGCGGGCATCCGGCGGGGGCTGAGCAAGCGCGGTTACTGCATAGGGCTGCGCAGCGAGGCTGGGAGCTGTGCGGCCGGGCAGTATTTGTATAGTCGGGTGTCGTGAGTTGCCGAATCGAGTGCGAAGCGCTGGTCGTCGGCCACGGTGACTCGCCGCTGTCCCATCGCCGCCGGTGGCGTATCGGGCGCGCTGCCACACCGTCGAGCGAGCGAGAAGATCACGCCCTGTTGATCGACCAGTGGCGTCTGGCAGCGTGCCGCCTCGGCCGGCTCCAGCGCCTGACCGTCGAAATACACCATTGACGCGGCCGGCGGCGCCCAGCAGTCGGCGGTGACCGGCGCATAGGCGCCTGGCGTCAGCGGTAGCGCGTCGGCCGTACCAGGCGTACGGCAATAGCCCTCCGTGCCGGGTGCGACGATCAGACAGGGAGCGCGGCCGGCCAGTGCCGGCAGACCGGTCTCCTCGCCGCGCCCGATACGCAACGCCAGGGCTTCACCGCGACGGGTGAAGTACAGGCGATCCATGCTCGCCATGCCGGCCAGCCGGGTCTGAGTGCCGTCGTCGGCGCCGAATGTCAGCTGGTACGCGTCGGGCTGTGCGGTCGGCATGATCTGCAGGAAGCGGCCGTCGGGCGCGTGCCAGCGGCCGATCCAGTCGACCGGTCGGTTCGAGGGTGTAGCGGCGGCGACCGGTACGGTCGAGGCTGTTTGCGGCCGGTTGACGGCCGAGGTGCAGCCGGTCAGTACAAGCAGACAGACCATAGCGAGCCGATGGATCGAAGACGGATTCATGAGGCGGCGGACACGGCCGGGACGGGACAATATCAGCACCGATGATAGCCCACCGCGCGGCTGCGATCTCGGCCAGGCGCGGTGAATCCGGTATGCCTGTGGCGGCGACGGTGGTAACGTCGGCGCCCGCTTGTACGGTCGATGGCCATGACAGACGTTTTACCGGCCCGGATCAAACGCGACGCGGCCGACGGGGCACGTGCGATCCTGCCGTTGCTGATCAGCATCATGCCGTTCGCACTGATCGTGGGGGTGGTCGCGGTACGGCTCGGATACACGCCATGGATGGCCAGCGCTTTTTCGCTCTTCATCTTCGCCGGGGCCTCGCAGATCGCGGCGATGCAGCTGCTCGTCGACGGCACGCCGGTGGCGATCATTCTGCTCACGATCGTGTTCATCAACCTGCGTTTTACCATGTACAGCGCCTCGCTGGCGCCATGGCTGCGAGGGGCTAGTCGTCTGACCAAGATGCTGGTTGGCTACACGCTCACCGATCAGCCATACATGCTCAGCCTGTATGCCTTCGAGCACCGCCCCGAGCGCGCCCGCCGAATCGCGTTCTTTCTGGGCGGCGCATTGCCGCTATGGGCCGCCTGGCAGACCGGTACGATCGTCGGAGCCCTGATGGGCGCGCGCCTGCCGGCCGACTGGGGTCTGGACTTCGCCGTACCGCTGACCTTCATCGCATTGCTGGTACCGGCCATCGTCGATCGCGCCATGTTGGCCGCGGCTATAGTCGGTGCCGTGGTCGCCACCGCAGCGCATGGGCTGCCGTGGAATCTTGGCTTGATGGCGGGCGCGCTGGCCGGCATCGCCACCGGCCTGACCGTCGAGCGCGTACTCGGCCGGGGAGGCCGGCCATGAACGATATCCGGCTGTGGCTCGTATTGATCGGCGGAGGGCTGATCACATTCGGGTTGCGTTGCTCGTTCATTGCGCTGGTCGATCATCTGACGTTGGGTCCGCGTGTACGCCAGGCCCTGCGCTATGTGCCGGTAGCCGTTTTCTCGGCGATGGCGTGCCCGCCGGTCGTCGTTCAGGCCGGCGTGTGGGCCGGTCCGGCCAGCCCGCGCGTCTGGGCGGCCATGGTCGCCGTGCTGGTGGCCTGGCGAAGCCGCAACGTGTTGTATACGGTCGGTGCAGGCATGGCCACACTGGGCGTAGCGGCGTTGATCGCCCATGCGACGGCCTGAGCGGGACCGCCTCGTTCGATTGGCTGATATCTTGAAATAAATTCCGCACAATTCCGCTGCGATCGTTCAGTTCGTATGATAATGAGCGTTCGGCGGATTGGCTGTCGTGCCCAGTCCGGCGCCGCCGGGCGACATGGGTGACCGGGACGGGGGGACAACGGATGAGCGAGTCTGGATCGGAGCATCGCCGGGGCCCGGCGGGGGGATCGGCCCCGCGCTGGGCGGTAATCGGCATCTTCCTGATGCTGCTGCTGGCCGGCATAGCCTATGCACGGGATTTCCTCATGCCGGTGGTGCTGGCGTTTCTGCTGGCGCTGATCTTCAGCCCGATCCGGCGGTTTCTCGAACGGCGGCATATTCCGGTCGCGGTGTCGGCGTTTCTGATCGTCGGCGTGCTGGTGGCTGCGCTGGTCGGCGGGCTGTATTCCTTGTCCGGTCCGATTCGGGGATGGGTCGATCGGGCGCCGGAGATCGGCTACCAGGTCGAACATAAACTGCAGAAAGTCATGGGTTCGGCCAAGGCCGTGCTCGACGCGGGCAAGAAAGTCAACGAACTCACGACGCCCGGAGCCGGCGACAACGCCCAGGAAGTGGTCGTGCGCAAGCCAGGGGTAGTCGAGGGCGCGGCTTATCTCGCCCCGGGTATCGTCGGTCAGGCGCTGTTCACGCTGATCCTGCTGCTGTTTCTGCTGCTGTCCGGGGACATGTTCTATGAAAAGCTCGTCCACGTCCTGCCGACGTTCAAGGACAAGCGTCGGGCGATGACCATCGTGCACGATATCGAGCGCAAGCTATCGCATTATCTGTTGACCATCACCACCATCAATCTCGGCCTGGGCGTGGCCATCGGGCTGACGATGTGGGTGATCGGCATGCCCAATCCGCTGCTGTTCGGCGTCATCGGTTTCGTCTTCAACTACGTGCCGTATGTGGGGGCGGTCTCGGGCATCGTCATCGCCACCATCGTGGGGCTGATCAATTTCGATACCCTCGGCGCATCCATACTCCCCGGCCTGCTGTTCTTTGCGGCGACTACCATTGAGGGGCAGTTCATCACCCCTTACTTCGTCGGGCGACGCCTGGAGATGAATGCGGTGGTGATCTTTCTGGCGGTCGCGCTCTGGGCCTGGTTATGGTCGATCATGGGCATGCTGATCGCGGTTCCGCTGCTGGTGACCATTCGTGTTTTCTGCGAGCACATTCCGGCGCTGGCCGGGCTCGGCGATTTTCTGTCGGCCCGGGGGTGCGAGAAAGAGCGCGACGACACGCCGGCCGTCAAAACCTGACGCCAGGCGACTCTGATTCCTGTATGACGCGTTCGAACGCCTCGGCATATTCCGGATGCCGGCGCGATCGCGCCGGCCGGTGGTGTATGAGGTCGTCCATTGCCCAGCGGGCGTGATATCGATCATCTTTGATGATCCCCGCGGCGTCCGGCCACACGATATAGAAGTCGTTCGCCACCAGGCCGGCCAAGAGCTGGTCGACCACCGGATCGGCGGTCCACGCTTCGAGCGGGCGCTGTGTGTGGCGTGTACCGGACGGGTCGGTATCGATGCACCCCGGGCACCACCTCCACAACAGAGACATCGAGGCCATGGCCGATCACGTCGACCCGCTGCCCGGCGACGGGGCATGGATCTCGACTTCGGCCGCGGTCGGTTCGAGCGCCTCGCTGGGCAGTTCGGCCCCGATGACGCTCGCTGCGCCGGCAATCACGGCCGTGCGGTCAGCCGACAGGCCGGGGTGTCGATTCATGAGCGGTCTTCTGCAAGACGGAACGGGCTGATCGCGACGCCACGGACCTATATCGGGTGCTTAATATCTTTGGTGCATCGTGGATCGCGCCGCCGTGAAGCTCACCGACAAAAAAGCCGCCGCCGGATAGGCCGGCGGCGGCTTGTCTGATACCGAGCGACCAAGGCGGTCGTTCGGTCGACGCATGGGCTAATCGTGGCCGCGGTGCCGGCCGTGATCGTGATGGTCGCGGTGGCCGTGGCGATGGTCATGATCATCGTAATCACGGCGGTCGCCATCGTTGGTGATATAGGTGCCGCCCGCCGCACCGGCAGCACCGCCCAGTACGGCACCGGTCTTGCCGCCGACTTCGTTGCCGATGGCTGCACCGGCCGCGCCGCCCAGGCCGCCGCCGATGGCGGAATCGACGGTGTCGTCGTCCAGTGCCAGGGCCGGCGCGCTGACCAGTATGCCCAGCAGCGCGACAGCGGCGATCGAGTTACGGAAATTGTTCTTCATGGCTGTCCTCCCATCGATACGGCCTACGTACGCCCGCCGAATCGGCCGGCCTGTACGAAAGTCGTTTGAATTGTTCAATCGTAATTTAACGATTGTCGCTTAATCCTGTCTGAACATGGCGCCACTGCCCTAGGTGTTGCGTGTACGGCGTCGGGCGGACACGACCGGTCTTCGGCCGTTCAGCCGCGACGGGCGGATATTCGCGGTTGAGCCGACGGTGCCTGTGAGGTACCGATGAAACACCTGCCGGCCGTCGTAGCCGCGCGGCTCGTTGCGGCCACTCATGCGATGCCAGGACGATCATGGTCAGGTCGCGGCCTGCGCCGACGCGACCTGGCCATGACTCGTCATCACCGGAGGTTTCGCGGGCAGGGCGGCACGGGTCAGCCGTGGCGTAGCGCCACCGCTGCCTCGGGCCCGAACACCAGGGCGGTGAAACTTTCCTGGATATACAGCTGTACGGTCGATTCGTTATGGCTGCTGTAGCCGATCGAAAAATCCTGACCGACGTGCAGTTCGAAGTCGCCGCCGCGCAGACTGACGATGACGGCGCCGTCGACCGCCGGTGCCCAGACGATCGGGCCCTTGAGCAGACGCTGGACATGGTCCATGACCGGGTAACCGTGTTCGGTGGTGCGGTTGAGTTCGGTATGACAGCGCGGTCCCAGAGCGATCGCATAGGGCCCGTCGACGCCGGCGCTGCGCAGGCGGTTGGTGGCTTCGGCGACCAGTGCCGGGTAGCGGGAATAATCGTCCCCGATGGCTAGCGGCTCGTGTTCGGCTGCGCTCATGACGCCCTCGATGCCCGCGGCGGCGTAGCCGTTGAAGATCGCGCCGTCCTCCATGAGCGCCGCCTTGCGTGCGGCGTCGGTGACCGCCTCCAGGTCGATATCGGAGGCCCCGCGAGCCGCGGCCTCAAGTTCGTCGCGGTCTATCTCGAAGGGGACACGCGATTCGATCAGCGGCTGGACCACGCGCTGGCGCAAGCGGGCGCCGGTTACCGGCGCGTCGTTCAGCGCTCGGACACGGCCGAGGTTGACCGCGGCATGGTCCCAGCCATGCGGGCCGGAGAAATCGAACAACTTGCGTCCAGCGAGCATGCGCTTGAGCGTCTGTCTCGCCTCCTCGTCGATCTCGGCCCAGGCGGCGGGGGTGATCGGTGCCAGTTCGCGGTGCAGGTGATTCATGACCGACCCCGCAGACTGCCGATGCCCAGTGATCCATCCCCGGCGGCCGTGCCCGGCGCAGCACCGGTATCGGTCATGGCCGCATCCTCGGCGTCGACAATATCCCCCTCGGCGAACAGATAGGTCCGCATCTGTGCATCGAGCGCCGGATCACGACGACGCAGCCACTCCAGCGTCATCATGGCGTGTTCCTTCTCCTCGTCCCGATTATGGGCGAGCAACGCCTTGAGCGCGGGGTCGTCTGCCGCGTCGATACGCTGGCTGTACCAGTCGATGGCCTCCAGCTCTTCCATGAGCGAGACGATGCCGCGGTGGGCCTCCAGCGTCTCGGCGGACAACAGCTCGATGGGTTCGTGATAAGTGCCGCTCGATTCAGCCATGTCGGTCTCCGATGAAACAACAGGTCCTCATGATTTAAGCAGCCGTCGCGATGTCGTCAAGTTCGGGGCGCTCGACCGGGGGTAGGTGTGCGACTGGCTGTCCAGCCGGCGCGGTTCGGCTATGGTTAAGTCTTCAATTTGCCAGCCGCCGCTGCCGCTGCGGTTGCATCGAGCCAAGCATGTCCCGAACGCCCCGTGTACTGAGTCTTTGGCGCACCGCCTCCAGCAAACCTGGCGGGCGGTGGCTGTTCAGCCGAGCGGTGTGCCTGCGCGCGCCGTACTTCGCCAGCATTCGCCCGCTGGTACACAGGGTCGAGCCGGGGCATGTCGAAGTCTCGATTCGCAAACGGCGTGCGGTCGCCAACCATATCGGCACGGTACACGCGATCGCGATGTGCAATATGGCCGAACTCGCCGCGGGCGTGTTGACCGAGGTCACGCTCTCCACCGAACAGCGCTGGATTCCGCGCGGCATGACGGTCGAGTATCTGAAAAAGGCAGCGACGGATCTGAGCGCCACCGCGTACACCGACGCCACGGTCGGCCTCGCTGAAAGCGCCGCCTATCCGGTGACGGTGGATATTCGCGACGCGCGCGGCGAGACGGTCTGCCGTGCCGTGATCGAGATGTGGGTTTCGCCGGCCAGCCGCCGATGAATACGCCAGGTTGGCGCCGGCGAGCGGCGCGCCAGACCGTGTTCGGCGTGATCCTGCCCGCGCTCGTTCTGACGGGCTGTGCATTGTTTCGTAGTCCACCGCCGGCAACCGTTTTTGCCGATGTGGCCGACCGGCCGGTGCGATTTACACAGGGTTTCGATGCCGACGCCGAGCGCGTGAGCGTTGTGTATCGCGATCCGGCCGACTATGAAGCCTATCTCGCCATCCACGGCGCTACGGCCGAGCAGGCCCGCGCAGAGATGGTCTATCTGGTCGCCAACGGCCGACAGACGGCGCTGGAGTTCGCGCACTACGATCTGGCCGGACTGAATATGGGCTGGCGATTCAACGCGCGTCCAGCGGTCCAGACATCTGCCGCGGTGAGCCTGCTCCGGCGCGAGCCCGGGGCGTTGCGTTATCAGCGTTATCGACACACCGGTGGCGCGGGCGAGCGTGGCTGCGTGAGTTTTGTGGGAACGTGGGACACGGTCGCCGAGGATCCGCTTCACCGGCCCGGGCGCGCGCTGTTCGGCTATTACTGCAGCGCCATCGGTCAACCGCTCGACGATGCCGCCGCGCGCGACGTCCTCGGCAGTCTGGCGATCACCGACGATACCCCGGAGCGCACTTATTTCGGCGACGTGCTGACCCGGGACCCGGCGGCGCTGGCGCGTGCCCGTGGCATCGGACCGGGCGTACCCGGCTCGGCCGGCCGGGCGGACTTTCCGCTTCACTACAGCCGTTACTACACCGTCGGCGGGACCGGCGATGCCCTGTATTGAGCGGGGATCGCCTGGTTGTAGGCCCGCAATGGCGCGCGGCGATCTGCATTCATGACATGAATGTCGGATATCACGCGCATTGACTTTTCGTATTCGCAGGCGCCCCCTAGAATGGCGGCATCCGGTGATCGTGCCGCCGACCGACGGCTGTCAGACGGCGTATCGCCCGAGCCGGGCCTATCTTTCAAGCGAGAGGATTGACGATGTCACAGTATTCCAAGGACGTGGACGCGATTGCGTCGCTGCGTGATAACCAGAACGGCGGCTGGGAGGCAATCAACCCCGAGCACGCCGCGCGTCTGCGCGCCCAGAACCGTTTCCACACCGGTCTGGATATCGCCAAGTACACCGCCAAGATCATGCGTGAAGACATGGCGGCCTACGACAAGGATTCGTCCAAGTACACGCAATCCCTGGGTTGCTGGCACGGGTTCATCGGCCAGCAGAAGGCCATCTCGATCAAGAAGCATTTCGGCACCTTAAAAGGCCGTTATCTGTATCTGTCGGGCTGGATGGTTGCCGCGCTGCGCTCGGAGTTCGGCCCGCTGCCTGACCAGTCCATGCACGAGAAGACCACCGTGCCGATGCTGATCGAGGAGCTCTACACCTTCCTCAAGCAGGCCGATGCGTGGGAGCTCAACCATTACTTCCGTGATCTGGAGGCGGCGAAGGAAGCCGGTGACGAGGTCAAGGCGAAGAAGGCGCAGGAACAGATCGACAACTTCGAGACCCATGTCATTCCGATCATCGCCGATATCGATGCCGGCTTCGGCAACGAAGAGGCCACCTACCTGCTGGCCAAGAAGATGATCGAGGCCGGTGCCTGCGCGATCCAGATCGAAAATCAGGTCTCGGACGTCAAACAGTGCGGCCATCAGGATGGCAAGGTCACCGTGCCGCATGCCTCGTTCCTGGCCAAGATCAATGCCGTGCGCTATGCGTTCCTGGAGCTGGGCGTGGACGACGGCGTCATCGTCGCCCGTACCGATTCGCTGGGTGCCGGCCTGACCCAGCAGATTGCGGTCTCCAACGAGCCGGGTGACCTGGGTGACCAGTACAACAGCTTCCTCGACGGCAAGGAAATCACCGACGCCGCCGAGATCACGCCGAACGACGTGGTGATCAAGCAGGGCGACAAGCTGGTCGCGGTCAAGCGTCTGGCCTCCGGCCTGTTCGAGTTCAAGAAGGGCACCGGCGTGGATCGCGTCGTGCTGGACTGCATCACCAGCCTGCAGAACGGTGCGGACCTGCTGTGGATCGAGACCGAGAAGCCGCACGTGAAGCAGATCGCCTCCATGGTCGATCGTATTCGCGAGGTGGTTCCGGATGCCAAGCTCGTCTACAACAACAGCCCGTCGTTCAACTGGACGCTGAACTTCCGCCAGCAGGTGTACGACGCCTGGGCCGAACAGGGCAAGGATGTGTCGGGCTACGACCGCGATCAGCTCATGAACGTGAAGTACGACGACACCGAGCTGGGCAAGCTCGCCGACGAATGGACGCGGGATTTCCAGGCGGAAGGCTCGGCCAAGGCCGGCATCTTCCATCACCTGATCACGCTGCCCACCTACCACACGGCGGCCCTGTCGACCGATCAGCTCGCCAAGGGCTACTTCGGCGATCTCGGCATGCTGGCTTACGTGGAGGGCGTCCAGCGCGTCGAGATCCGCGAAGGCATTGCCACGGTCAAGCATCAGGACATGGCCGGTTCCAACATCGGCGATGACCACAAGGAGTTCTTCTCGCGCGAAGGCGCGCTGAAGGCCGGCGGCAAGGACAACACCATGAACCAGTTCGGCTAGGAGCCAACTCATGGTGGCGTAGCGACGGTTCGGCCGTTGTCGTCCAAGAAAAAGGCGGGGCCTCGGCCCCGCCTTTTTTGTGCATCTTTCGCGGGCAGCCCGCGGGCGCGACCCGTGGATCAGCCCTGTTCGGACACCGATACGCGGCGGGCATGACGGTTGCGGACCAGCGCATGGAACACGACCGCGCCCACGACCATGCCCAGTGCCGCGCCGATGGCACCGGCCATGGCCAGGGTGATCAGCGAAATCAGGAGTACCAGCCCGGCCACGATCTGCCAGGCGGCAAGGCCCGCCGGCTGCCAGGCCCCGATATAGAATGCGCGCAGGGCCGCCGCGCTCAAGCCGGCCACGAAGGCCACTCCGAAAACGCCGGCGCCGTCCATGGCGTGATCGCCGGACCAGTTGAGCGTCGCCAGAATCGCGAACACCGCGAGCGACCACCCCAGACACACGAGGAAGAAATCGATCTCTCGCTGCATGCCGGAACGTTGGCGGCCGTTTCCCGCCAGGCCGGCGCCGGCTTCATGTCGCTGCTCGGCATTGCCGAGCATATCGGCAAGCAACTCTCGCTCGCGCTCGTCGAAGGTCGTGTCCCCGTTGTCTTTCATGGCGGCCAGCTTGCGGCGGATCGCCTGCAGGTCTTCGTCGAGCGTCATGCCTGTCTCCTTGTCGGTATGCCTTCACAATCGGCCTTGCATTCTGGCAC
The DNA here is from genome assembly GCF_040361275.1 of Salinisphaera sp. T31B1. Classification (NCBI taxonomy): domain Bacteria; kingdom Pseudomonadati; phylum Pseudomonadota; class Gammaproteobacteria; order Salinisphaerales; family Salinisphaeraceae; genus Salinisphaera; species Salinisphaera sp. T31B1. The sequence continues at coordinate 1,378,284 of NZ_APNH01000001.1, forward strand.
GCCACGTGGGCCGAATTCCTTTCGCGTTGTTGTATGAAGCGATCGGCGCGGTGACTGAGCCGCGGTTTTTTGGTCCGGTTTTCTCCGATGTTCGCTGCTGAAACCACGCTTTTAGCGGCAATCACGCCGGACGTGCCACGACGAGGGGGCGACGAACGTCCGCCCGGGTTGTCGTCGACAGTGCGCGATGGCGATATTTCCATGCCCTGGGCTGGCCGCCAGCCGCCGTGCGCGCGATACTGGGTGACCATGACTGATCCAGCCCAGCCTGCCAGACCCTCGCTTTTGCCCAACGGCATTACTCGCGAGGTGCTGGAACGCGACGGTATTCGACATGCCATGTCGCAACGCCACCCGGAAGTGGCATTGAACAGCGACGACGCCATTCGCGCGTCCATGCAGCGCATGCTCGCCACTAGGCCCGCCCCCGTGGATCCGACAGACGGCGTCTGGCTTTTCGCTTACGGTTCGTTGCTTTGGAACCCGTGTGTGCCGGTGGCCGAACGGCGCATGGCGCGGCTATACGGCTTTCATCGCGATTTCCAGCTGAAGCTGACTTATGCCCGGGGTTCCCCCGAAGCGCCGGGCATGATGCTCGGCATCGTGCCCGGCGGCTCCTGCCGCGGCGTGGCGCTGCGCGTAATCGGCGACGACCTGGAACACGAGCTGCTGATGGTCTGGCGGCGCGAGATGCTCACCGGCGTCTACAAGCCGCGATGGGTGGAACTTCGACCGGACGACGGCGGCCCGCGATTGTGGTCCATCGCGTTTGTCGTCGACCCGGCGCATCCGTGCTACTGCGGCCGGCTCGATGACGATGATGTGGTCGCATTGCTGGCCACCGGCCACGGCATGATCGGGGCGAGCGCGGAGTATCTGCACAATACCGTCGGCCATCTCGACGAGCAGGGCATTGTCGATCGTCGGCTGCGCGCGTTGCAGCAACGGGTATGCGACTGGCCGGGCGCGCGTTGACCACCGGCGTCGAAAGCGTTGTCAACGCAAGCGTGGCGAACGTCGGCCAGAACCGCTCAGAACAGTTCGTGCTGGCGTGTCGAACGCCCAGGACGCCGTCGCGGGGCATCGCCCAACCAGCGGCGCAGCGAGGCGAGCACGTGCGCGCGCTCCTCCACGGTCAGCGCGCGGCCGACAGGAATCTCGTGCCAGCGGGCCAGGCAGCTGCGGCAGCAGGCCGCAGTGGCGTGCTGGGCGACGAATACCGGGTGCCCGCGCATCGGTGTCTGGCGGCCATCGTTGACTGGTGCCGCCGGTGCCAGCCGCTCATCGATAAACCGCTCGGCATGGGCCATGACCTCATCGAGTCCGCGAGCCTGGAGATAGCCGGCATCACGCGCAGACAGGGCGAAGCGGCGACGGAAGTCCGAGCGGGCCAGTGCCGCGAACAGCGCGTCGCGATCACGCATCACGCCGGCCACTGCCGGTCGTGATCGGCCGTGCATCGCAGCCTGCGCGTTTGCGGTCGCAGCGACGATTGCCAATACTCCCAATCATCACTTTTCTGGCTATCCTGCCAAGGTCTCTGCATGCCTCATTCCCGTTTTCTGGCCGTCTGCATGGTACTGGCCGCACTCGCGGGCGCATTGTTGCCGGCCGGCGGCGCGCTTGCCAAGGACGCGCCGATCACCATCTATGTCGACGAATACGCCGAAGGCCAGGTCATGAGCCGGGTGGCGCGCGACGTGATCGAGTCCGAATACGATGTGCCCGTCGAGCTCAAGACCGTGTCCGTCGGCCCGGCTTTTCTCGGGGTCGCCAACGACGACCGTTCGTTGTTTCTGGTCGCCTGGTTGCCACGTACGCATGCCGCCTACATGGAACGCGTCGGCGATCAGGTCGACAATCTCGGCGAATTGTTCGACGGCGCACGGATCGGTTGGGCGGTACCGGCCTACGTGCCCGAAGATCAACTCGCCAGCATCGCCGATCTGGACAAGCCGGCGGTCGCCGACAAGCTCGGCGGCACAATCCAGGGCATCAGCGCCGGTGCCGGCGAGATGGCGTTGTCCGCCGAGGCGCTTGAAACCTACGGCCTGGACGACTATCGACTGATCACCGCGAGCAGCGCGGCGATGACGGCCGCCTTGGCCAGCGCGATCGACAGCCATGAATGGATCGTGGTGACCGCGTGGAGCCCGCACTGGATGTGGCAACGCTTCGATCTGCGCTACCTGGACGATCCCAAGGGCGTGCTCGGCGGCAAGGAGCATGTCGATGCCATTGCCAGCCAGGGCCTGGCCAAGAGTGAGCCCGATGTGCATGCCATGCTCAAACGCATGCACTACAGTCTCGAGCAGATCAACACCATGCTGGTGAATGCCGAGCAGACCTCCTATGACGAGGCGGCCGCGACGTTTATCAGCGAGCACCCGGAGGTGATCGCCGAGTGGACCGGCCACGCGGATACACGTTAATCCGCGGCCCGGCCGGCCAACGCGTGGACCACCGCGCGATTGGCCGGCAGGTCCAGGCCGAGTTCGGCGGCTCGGGCCAGTAACCAGCCGTTGATTGCCGCGATCTCCGTGATCGCGCCTTTCTGGACATCGGCCCGCATGGACGAGGTATTGGCCGCCGTCGCTCGGGCGACCGCGTCCACGTGGGCCTGCGAACGACCCGGCCAGGTCGGATCCAGTCGGGCAAGCAGCTGATCGGCTTCGGCCGTGATCAGACACAGCCGTTCGTAGAGCGTCGGATCGTCAAGCAGGCGGCCGTTGTCGACGTCGTACAGCGCGGTGAGCGGATTGATCGCGGCGTTGGCGACCAGCTTGGCCCACTGATGCGATCGGATGTCGGTCGTCCATGCCAGGCCGGGCCAATGATCGGCCAGCGACGCAAACCAGCCCGGTCGCGGACCGCCGTCGCCCATCCAGGTCTGGTTCTCTGCCATGATCCGGTGGACCGGGTCGTGGCCCTTGACCGCGTTCGTGGTGATAGTCTCGATCAGACGAGCGCTTTCGGGAAGCCAGGCGCGGAGGTCACCGATACCGTTTTGCAGTCGCAGTACGCATACGTCGTCGGCCAGTGGGAGCGCGTCGAGCACGGCAGCGTTCCAGGGCGTCTTGCAGGCAAGCACCAGGTGACGGATCGGTTCGCCGTCGTCTGCCGGCGGTTCGAGCACGAGTGATCGGGCGGCCTCATCCGTGCTCAGGAAAAGCGTCTTGTGCCGTCGTGCCGCGCCGGGCCGCGCCAGGCGCACGCCATGTCCTGCCCGGCCCAAGTACCAGGCCGCCATGGTGCCGATATTGCCGGCCCCGGCCAGACGCCAACAGGGTCGGCGGGTCATGCCTGTCTTCTGCTTGGGTTATCGGACATCAGCGACGGCCTGAGAGCGTGTCGACGTGTCATATGCATACCTTGGCCAGCGCTGTCTGATCGCAAGTCGCCCTTGATCGGCAACCGCTCGTACTGTCACGGGCAGGCGCGAGCGTGCCGGCGTGTCGCAGCATCGTGCCATCGGTCTCCGGGGCGGGCGCACGTCCGCTCCGCTGGCCCATACGCCGAGGCCAACGCGACCCGAAAACGTACAGGATGTAATCGGTGATCGGGGGCAGCTGCGCCAAGCCCATATGATCCATCGCGAAGGCTCGACGAGCGGACGGGGTCGCCGGCCCGCGCCAGTCGATGCCCACCGTGTCGAGGGTTCGCCGGGAAAAAGCCGTGACCGGCGACCGCACGTACCGGTCGATGGGCGCATGAATGACGATCACCGGGGACGGGGCCAGGCGGGATCAGTCGTCGCGCGCCGGTGTGCCGCGCAGCGATTTGGTCCGGCCATGGCGGGTCTTGCGATCCATGCGTTTGTTGCGCGCCGCGCGCGATGGGCGGGTGGCCTTGCGTTTCTTGCGCTCGCGCACGGCGCTGCGAATCAGCGTCTGCAGGCGTGCCAGCGCGTCTTCGCGGTTCTTGTCCTGCGAGCGAAACCGCTGTGCCTTGATCACGATCACGCCGTCGGCGTTGATCCGCTGATCGTGCAGTGCCATCAGTCGTTGCTTGTAGATCTGCGGTAGCGAGGAGCCCGCGATATCGAAGCGCAGATGAATGGCCGAGGCGACCTTGTTGACGTTCTGACCCCCGGCGCCCTGGGCGCGTATGGCCTGCAGGTCGATCTCGTGATCTGGGAGGGCGACGGTATTGGATATGGGCAGCATCGAAAGGGATCGGCATCGGCCGTCGGCGGCGTTCGGGCCTTCGAGTGTAGTATCTGGCTCGCGCTCGCACGAGCGCGCGTGTGGCTATCGACGGACGCCCACACGCCGGGCCGGTTCGGGCCCGGCGCGTGGGCGCTACCGATCGTCGGGTTCAGATTGGCTCGTAGGCGGCCTGGCGTCGACGCTGGCCGGCGGTGCCGCCGGCATAGGCGATCAGTCCGCCGACGATCAGTATCGCCAGGGTGACCCAGGCGGCTTTGGATACCGCAGCGGCTGTCTTGGCCGCCGCCTGCTTGGCCTGGGCTTCGGCCTGCTGCTTGAGCTGGGCATATTTCGCCATCGCCTGGTTGTAGGTCTTTTCATAGCGATCGGCGATCTGGCGGGCTTCGGCCTGCGACTTGCCGGTACGCGCCTGGATGATATTGACCAGCGCCTGCTTGTCCGCCGCATCGAGTGCCTGCGCGCCCTGTTCGCGAACCCGCTTGAACCATTGGCCGAGGGTCTCATCGGCCTGTTGCGGATTGGCCGCGGTTTGGCGCGTATCGTCGGCCGCGGCCTTGGCACTGTTCCGGGCCTGGTCGTTCAGCCGTTCCGGGTCGAGTTCGGATTTGCCCGTCTGTCTGAGCAGCGTGTCGAGCTGTCCGCTCAGATCGTTCCAGTCGAGCTTGACGCCATTATCGTCGAGCGCCTGCTTTGCTTTCCCGGCGACTGCCGGTGCGGCGGCGGCTACGCCCTGGCCGGCCGCGGACAATCCGCTGCCCAGCAGGTTGAAAGCGGTGCCGGTGATACCGGTGACCACCGAGGCCAGCAGGAAGGTAGTGACCAGCGTGGTCACCGCCCAGCTGATTACCCCGTGCAAGCCCCCGAGTGCCGGTGCCGCACGTCCGGCCACGAATGCACCCAGGCCGATGGCCACCACGCTGGCCACGCCAAAGACCGCGGCGGCACCGATCGAGAAACCGGCGAGGCTGTCGTCCCCGGTGCCCGGGTCGAGCGAACTGGTACCCAGAGCGGTACCGAAGACGCTGAACAGCAGATAGGCGATCAGAGACAGGGCGCAACCACACAGGATGGCGCCCCAGGAAATCTGAGTCGGTAGCGTGGCGCCGTGCAGGGAACGGGTAGCGGTGACCATGGCATTCATCTCCAGTGGCAGATCGTCGTTAAAAGACGCTGCAATAGATTGTGCGAGGCGAAAAAAAGGCGCGCCGGTCGCCCGACGCGCCTCGTCAATCAACAGGGGCGTGAAGGGCTATTTCACGACGTCGCGTGCGGTGTCCTTGACCTTGCCGACCTTGTCGCGCGTCTTGCCCTTGTTTTTTTCGGCCCGACCCTCGGCTTCGGTTTCGCGGTTGCCGGTCACCTTGCCGACCTGCTCCTTGATCGAACCCTTGACCTGTTCGGCCTTGCCCTTGATGCGTTCCTTGTCAACCATGGTCTTACTCCTAGAAAAGTAGATGACAGTCACCGGGGATGCCCGGGCGAACCGTCCGGTTCACGATTGAAACTTTACGGTTGCCGTGGCCGGCGCAACAGACGGAAATGCACCAGTCGAACTAGTATGTTTGCACCGGCGTATAGGCCGTTCAGGCCGGGTCGTCGCCGGGAAAGCCGCGTTCGCGGGCCCAGACGATGACCGCGCCCCGCTTGTGCAGGCCGACCTTCGAATAGACGTTGGCCACGTGGTTGCGCACCGTGTGTAGCGAGACCGACAGGGTCCGGGCGATCTGCTTGTCGGCCTGGCCGCGACAGATCAGCGCCAGCACTTCCTGTTCGCGCGCGGTCAGGTCGGACAGGCTGGGGCCTTCGTCGGGCACCGTGTGCTTGGCGGTGCGGATGTTGGCCAGCTTCTCGATCACGGTATGGCTGAACCAGGAGGTATCGCGCATCACCGCTTCGATCGCGCCCAGCAATTCGGCCTCGGAGCGCTTGCGTTCGCTGATGTCCTGGAGCACCACCAGCACGCAGTCCTGACCGTGAATGGTTACGCCATCGGCAGCCAGCAGGCAGTCGATCGGCGTGTCGTCGGCGGCCCGGGCCTGTAGTTCGATCCCGTGTGCGCCGTCGGTCGAATCCAGTCGGGCGGCCAGGTCCAGATCGCCCAGCAGGCCGAGCGCAATCGCCGAACGCCCGATGGCGTCGTCCGAGCTGTAGCCAAACACGCTACCGAAGGAATCGTTGACGTCGAGGATATCGGCGCTGGCCCGATCGAGCACCAGCGTAGGCACGGGCGACAGCCGGAACGCGGTGGCAAAACGCTCCTCGCTCTGACGCAGGGCCGCCTCGGCTGTACGGCGCGGCTCCAGGTCCATGAACGTGAACAGCATGCAGGCCTCGTCGCCGATATCGATCGGCTGGCCGGCGACCACTACCAGCTTGGTCGTGCCGTCCGGCAACGACAGGGTCGCCTCCATCTGCGGAATGGTGCGGCCTTCACCGAGACGTTCGATGGCCAGATCGCGCCCGGTCGAGGCGGCGAACACATCGATGGCGTACACGGACTGGTCGATGACGTCCTCGCGCACGTAGCCGGTCATGTCCATGAAACCCTGGTTGACCCTCAGATAGCGCAGGTTCGACAACCGACAGATCAGCGCCGGCGCCGGGTTGGCATTGAAGGTGCGCTCGAAACGTTCCTCTGCGGTGAAACGCTCGGTGACATCGTCGATCATCAGGGCCAGACAGTCTGTCTCCCCGTGGGCATCGGTGAGGATGCGTCCCCGCATCCTGTGGGTGCGCTCGGAGTCGGGATCGCCACGACGTTGTACGCGCACGACGACATCTTCGAAGACCTCACCGGCCAGCAGCCGGTCGATCGGATACTGCGCCGGGGCGAGTGCGTGGTTGTTGCGATAGGTCAGCGTATAGCGCCGGCGGTAGCCGGCGGCAGTCTTGCCGAGCTCATCAACGCCTTCGACGTCGTGCAGGGCCAGCGCCGATTCGTTCGCCCACAGGATATGGCGATCGCAGTCGATGAGGATGATGCCTTCCGACAGACCGGCAATGAGTTGCTGGAGCTGACGGCGGTCGGTGCGGCGGGGCGTTGGTGTGGTCACGGCGGGCGCGGTGGGCACGGGTGGGAGGCGGCCCGCGACGCTAGTGTTGCGGCAAACGCCGCGCAATACCAGCCCCCGCTGTTCCGATCTGCTGCGCGCCTGGCGGTCAGTCGATCTCTTGACGTACCTGACCGTAGGCCAGCAGCGAAAACAGCACCGTGCCGCCCAGCACGTTGCCGATGAACATCGGCAGCAGCATGTCGACCAGCCCCGAGAACACGCTGACCTGGCCATCGAGTACGAGCAGAAAGACCTCCATCGACCCGACGACCACGTGGGCGAAACCGCCGAGTGCGATTACATAGGTCGGAATCACCACGATCCAGACCTCCGAGCCGCGTGCGTTGGGCAGCATCCAGACCAGCGCGGCCACGAAGAAGCCCGCCGGGATCGCGTGCAGCAGCATCTCCATCCAGCTCTTGTCGAGCAGGGCCTGGGCCACGTGCTGGAAGGCGGCGAGCTGGTCGGCGGTGGCGAAGCCGATGATATCGGTGAACGTGGCGGCCACGAATGTGCCGACCATATTCGCCGCGAACACCACGCTCCATAGCCGAAGAATGCACCAGAGCTTGTCGCGGCTGGGTGCGGCCATGAGCGGCAGCACCGCCGTGATGGTGTTCTCGGTGAACAGCTGCATGCGGCCGAACACCACGATGATGAACCCCACGCAATAGCCAAGATTCTCGACAACCGAGCGCCATTCGCTGTCCGGCAGGTGGAGATGGAGCAGCCCCTTGGCCACCACCGAGGTGGATATCGCAATACCCGCGGCCACCCCGGACCACCACAGTGAACCGACCGGGCGCGCCAGTTCCTGTTCGCCGTCCTGACGGATGCTCTGATAGATAGCGCGGGCTGAAACGCGCGCGTTCGGCGTGGGATTCTGCTGGGCCATGACCGCCATCGTAAATCTCGGGGCGGCACAGATTACACGAGCGCTCGTGCGGAGCGGGTAAGGTTGTAATCGTGGTTGTCATTCGGCGAGGATCGAGCCATGAATCATGCCCGTATCGCGATCGGCCTCTGTCTGGGTGTCCTGTGGCTAATGGTCGCCGGCACGCCCGCGCTGGCGGCCGATGACACGGCCCTGTGGCATCGCCTGGCAAGCGGCGAGGCCATTGCACTCATGCGCCATGCCAGCGCGCCGGGCACGGGCGATCCGGCCGGGTTCGTGCTCGACGACTGTGCCACTCAGCGCACTCTGTCGGCGGCGGGTCGCACCGAGGCACGTGCCATCGGCCAGCGTTTTCGGGAACATGGCATCGCCCGGGCCAGCGTTTATTCCAGCCAGTGGTGCCGGTGTCTGGAAACGGCCCGGCTGCTGGGGCTCGGCCCGGTGCGTCCGCTGCCGGCGTTGAACTCCTTCTTCGAGGATCGTGACAAAGGCCGGGCGCGTACCGCCGCAATCGAACAGCGACTGGCCGAGGCCGACACCGGCGTGCAGATACTGGTCACCCATCAGGTCAACATCACGGCGTTGACAGGTGTTTTCCCGGCGTCCGGGGAAATCGTCGTGGTCAGGCCGGACTCGCACGGGCTGGCGGTGATCGGCCGTATCGCGCCGCCGTGACCACAGAGCGCGCCGGTCCTGCCCGGAATGAGCCGCACCAAGTGCGCGTCGTGTGCATCACGTGTTGAACGCATGCCCGACACCGCCACCGGTGGTCGGCAACAGCGGCTGCACCTGTGTCGGATCGGCGGCCGGGTTCGACTTTGCAGCGTGCTGGCGGGCAGATCAGTGTCGTCTCCAGCGAGCTGCCGACGGCACGGGCGATCGATCAGCTCGGCATCGAAGCCGCCGGCGGCGGTTGTCTCGGCGGACCGTCGTCGCCATATCTTCCAGCAGGTACGAACAGAGGAGGCATTCCATGGCATTTGTCGAAGTCGCACGAGAAAACGACACGCCGGTCGAGCTGTATTACGAAGACTATGGCAGCGGCAAGCCGGTCGTGCTCATCCACGGCTGGCCCCTGTCCGGTCGTTCGTGGGAGAAACAGGTGCCGGCACTGGTGGCGGCGGGTCATCGGGTGATCACTTACGATCGCCGTGGTTTCGGCAAATCGTCGCAACCATGGGGCGGCTACGACTACGACACCCTGGCTGCCGATCTGAACACGCTCATGACGCATCTGGATCTGCGCGGCGCCACGCTGGTCGGCTTTTCCATGGGCGGCGGTGAAGTCGCGCGCTATATCGGGACTTATGGCACCGAACGTCTGGCCGGTGCGGTGCTGGCCGCCGCGGTGCCGCCGTATCTGTACAAGGCAGACGACAATCCCGACGGTGGTCTGGACGATGCCACCATCGAGCAGTTCGAACACGGCGTGACCGACGACCGGCTGGCCTTCTTCGAGGACTTCGCCACGAGCTTCTTCTCTACCGAGCAGGGCGGCCTGTTGGTCAGCGAAGCGAGTCGTCAGTATCACCGCGATATTGCCTGGTTCGCATCGCCCAAGGGCACGCTGGACTGTATCGCGGCGTTCGGCCGCACCGATTTCCGTGCCGATCTGGAACGCTTCGATCTGCCCACGCTCGTCATTCACGGCGATGCCGATAGCATCGTGCCGTTCGAGGTCAGCGGCAAGCGATCGGTGGATTCGATCGCCGATTGCTCGCTGACGCTCATCGAGGGTGGCCCTCACGGCATCAACGCCACGCACGCCGAGCAGTTCAACCGAGCGTTGATCGACTTCCTCGGTTAGCCAGCTCGATCGGCACCGCCGATGATCTCGGGCCGCGGTCGACGACCGCGGCCTTTTTCTTGATCGGTGCTTTCGTTCGCTCGTGGGGCACGCTTGTTGCGCACGCCGACCGATGGCGGTGCAGGCCGGCACCGCTGTTCCGGTTAAGGCCGTTGTCGTGCGCCGGGCGCCGCTGGCCTACCTCTTGCATCGGAGGTGGCAAATCGGCGTTCAGGGGCAACGATGACAGTCAGTCTTTTCTATCGGATTTCACGTCGGGCGGTCGCGGTCGGGGCCATCTGTGCGCTGTCACTGGCCGGCGCCGCACACGCGGCTGGCAACGCAGCGGCGCCTGCCACCGGCAAGGCGTTCGAGCCGGAGACGTTCACCGTCAAGCCATCGACCGACGGCGGTGCGCTCGTGCTGGTCAACCAGGCCAGCTGGGACGGGGCCAGCCGCATTCATGTCTATGCCCAGGACGGGCTGACCTACCAGGGACTGCTTTCGCTCGGGCTGACATCGCAGTTCATCGTCAGCCATGACCACAGCAAGGTCTATGGTCTGTCCGACTACATGAAGCGTTATACCTACGGGCCCATCGACAGCGTAGTGCAGGTCTTCGACCTGAAGACACTCGAGCCGATCGCCGAAGTGAGCGTGCCCAACAAGGCGGTCAAGTCCATCGGCATGGAGCATCTGCTGGAGATCAGCGCCGACGAGAAATACCTGTACGTGCAGAACGCCACGCCGGGTACTTCGGTGACCGTGGTCGACCTGGAGGCGATGAAGGTCGTCGGCGAGATTCCCACGCCGGGCTGCTACGGCATTTTCCCCAGCGTCGAAGGCCATCGTTTCACGACGCTATGCGGGCCGGGCACGCTCAACGCCTATGATGTCGACGCCGACGAACCGATGGCCACGCCGTCCGAGCCCTTCTTCGATGTGGAGCACGACGCACTCTACCTGCACTCGGTACGAACGACCGACGGTCATCTGGTGTTCACCTCGTTCAACGGCAATCTGTATGTGGTCGACGACAGCGCCGACAAGCCGACGCTGGTTCGGAAAATGGCAGTGACCGACGGCGTCGAAGGGCATTGGGCCCCCGGTGGCTATGGGGTCAGCGCCTATAACGCAGCCAACGACATGATCTTTCTGATCGTGCACGACGCTGCCTATGAAGGCAGTCACAAGGATATGTCTGACGAGATCTGGGCCTACAGCCTGGCGGACGAGAAGCTCGTCGGCCGTTCGAAGGCACCGCATCTGGTCTCGCTCGCGGTCAGCCAGGGGCAAACGCCCACGCTGTACGGTGCCAACGAGGACGATGAAAGCGTGGATGTGTATACGCTCGAGGCCGACCGCGATTTTCACTTCGAGAAGACGGCCTCGGACGATCGCGTGGGCTGGACGACCTCGCTGATGACCGCACCCGCGGTCCGGGACAACCCATGAGTCCGATGTTCGCTCTGGCCGCGGGCACCGCCGGCGTGCTGGTGCTGCTGATCATGCTGCGCGCGGCGGTGCACAAGAGCCTCGATTTCACGGAGTTTCAGGGTTTCGTGGCCGACTATCGGATCGTGCCGGCGCGCCATGCCGCCCAGACCGCGGCGGTCGTGGTGATCGCGGAATGGTTGCTGGTCGGCTTGATCGTGTGGCCGGCAACCCGTTCGGCCGGTCTGACCGGTGCAGCGTGTCTGCTGGCCGCCTATGGCGCGATCATCGCGCGCAATCTGAGGCGCGGACATACCCATATCGAATGCGGGTGCGGTGGCGCGCCGCAGGTGCTCAGCGCATCGCTTGTGGTTCGCAACGTCATGCTGGCCGGCCTGGCGTTGTTCGCCGCGGCATGCGCGCCGAGTGCGCTGACGCTGGCAGCGGCGCTGGCCGTCGTTGCGACCGGCGCATTCTCCCTGGCGCTCTATGCACTGTTCGAACAGCTCAATGCCAACCGCATGTATCTGACATCTCGAGGATTGTGATGACCGCTCTGACTTTTGCCGTGGTGTTCCTGGGGCTGGCGTTCCTGGTCCTGTGTTTCGGTTTCATCGTGCTTGCCCGCCAGATCGGCGTGCTCTACGAGCGCATCGCGCCGATGGGCGCGCTGATGAACGACTCGGGGCCGAAGGTCGGCGAGGCCTCGCCCGTGTTCGATCTGGTCAGCCTGAATGGCGGCGCGGTGCCGATCGGCAGGCCGGACGAGCGGGCCACGCTGGTGTTTTTCGTCTCACCGACCTGTCCGATCTGCAAGAAGCTGATTCCAGTGCTGCGTTCGGTCCGTGCCAGCGAGAGCGATTGGCTGTCAGTGGTGCTGGCCAGCGACGGCGACGAGTCCCGTCAGCGTCGTTTCATCGATACCGCCACTCTCAACGACTTCGACTATGTCCTGTCCACCGAGCTGGGTCTGGGCTATCGCGTGGCCCGCCTGCCTTATGCCGTGGTCATCGACCGCCAGGGCGTGGTGCGGGCCAAGGGGCTGGTCAACACACGCGAGCAACTGGAAAGCCTGTTCAACGCACACGACATGGGCGTGGCCTCCATTCAGGGTTATCTCGAGGCGCCGACCGAAGCCGGCTATGCGCCCAGCGCTCAGTCCTGAATACGGACCTATCACCGGGGAATAGACAGCCATGAAACGACTTCTTGATACGCTCCTGGCCCGCACCGATGCCGGTGCAGAGCAGATGGCACGTCTGGCGGCCCAGCGCTATAGCCGGCGGGGGTTCGTCGGCCGTGCCGCGCTGTTCGTGGCAGGCACTGGGCTGCTACCGGTCCTGCCGTTCGATCAAGGCGGACGGGCCCTGGCGGCCACGCCTAACGGCGGCACGCTGCAGGACGACGATCCGACGGCCTGTGACTACTGGCGCTACTGTGCGATCGACGGGAACTTGTGCAACGACTGTGGGGGCACGCTCACCAGCTGTCCCCCGGGCGCCGAGGCATCCAAGGTGTCCTGGGTGGGTACCTGTCGCAACCCGACCGATGGCAAGGACTACGTCGTGTCCTACAACGACTGCTGCGGCAAGGCCAGCTGTACCGGCACCGAATGCGTGAACAGCGAACGCGAGCGGCCCGGCTATCAGATGGCCCTTCACAACGATATCAATTGGTGCATGGCCAACTCATCCATGGGCTATCACTGCACGGTCGCCGTGCTCGTCGGCCAGGTCGACGACGCATCGAGCGGATAGGCCTCGGTCTGAGGATACGATCCGTGCTGGGAGGGCTAGCGCTCGTCGTACTGGCCGCGGCCGGTCTGTGGCCGGCGGTGTCCGTCGAGGCCGCGCCCGCGGCGCATACCCGTTATCTGATCCATTGCAGCGGCTGTCATCGCGCCGACGGCTCAGGCAGTCGACGCGGCGGCATCCCCGATCTGCGTGGCTTCGTGGGTTCGTTCGGGCGCGTCCATGACGGCCGGGTCTATCTCATGCACGTACCGGGGATTACAGCCTCCGGCCTGGACGATGCCGGTATCGCCGAGGTCATGAACTACATCTTCACTCGATGGGCCGAGGCGCCGCCGAACGATCCCGTGCCGCCGTTCAGCGCTGACGAGGTCGCCCGGTTGCGGGCCCTGTCCGTGCCCGACGTGGTGCAGGCCCGGCGCGCGGTCGTTCACGAACTCGAAGCGCGGGGGCTGCCTGTGGCGGCCTATCCCTGGCAGTGACACCGACCCGACCGGAATGAAGCGGATTCGAATTGGCCTGGATATTGCTCGGTATTCGATATCCTTTCGCCGTCATCGAGCCGCCATGCGTTCTGTTTCGTTCCGAACCTGTCTGATTCTTGCCACCGTGGTCGCGGGGAGCGCGCATGCCGCCGCCGTGCCCGCGAATGTCACCATCGGCGAGCTGCGGGCGGGGTTTGCCGATGGATCGCTCAGCTGTGCTCAGGTCACTCGCCATTATCTCGACCGGATCGCGGCCTACGACAAGCAGGGTCCGGCGATCAACGCCATGATCACCGTCAACCCTGCGGCGATGGCACAGGCCCGGGCACTGGATGCCGCCCGCGACGGGGCCGCCGTCGCCACGCCGTTATGGTGTGTGCCGGTGGTGCTCAAGGACAATTACGATACGGCCGACATGCCCACCACCGCCGCGTCCCGCTCGCTGGCCGGCGCTCAACCGGAGCACGATGCCTTCTCGGTCGCCCGTCTGCGCGATCAGGGCGCGTTGATAATCGGCAAGACCAATCTGTCCGAGTTTGCGCTGACCGGCATCAGCCTGAGTTCGCTTGGCGGCCAGACCCGGAACCCCTACGACCTGACGCGCACCCCGGGCGGCTCGTCGGGCGGCACCGGGGCGGCCCTGGCGGCCGACTTCGCGGTGGCCGGTACCGGCTCGGATACCGTCAACTCGGTGCGCTCGCCGGCGTCGGCCAACGGCGTGGTGGGCCTGCGGCCGACTGCGGGGTTGATCAGCCGTGACGGTATCGTGCCGGTGTCCTATACCCAGGACGCGGCCGGTCCGCTGGCGCGCACCGTCACCGATGTGGCGATCATGCTCGATGCGATGGCTGGCTACGATCCGAACGACCCCGTCAGCGCGTTTTCGGTGGGCCATATTCCAGACTCCTACGTCAAAGCTGTCACCCCGGGCGGATTGAACGGCCTGCGGGTGGGCGTGCTGCGCACGCTGTTCGGCAATGGCGCGGAGAATGCGCCGGTCAACCAGGTGATGGACACCGCGCTGGAGACGTTGTCGAGTCAAGGGGCGACATTGGTAGAGATCGATGATTCGCGGCTGTTCACCGATGACCTCAGCCGCGCCTACGACGTACAGAAATACGAGTACAAGCAGATGATCAACGCCTATTTGGCCGATCATGGCGATCATGTGCCGGTGCATTCGTTGGCCCAGATCCTGGACTCGGGACAATACAACCGGGCTACGCTGGGTAAATTCCTGACCGCCGCTGCCGCCGTGGACGATGGCATGACCCAGCCCGACTATTATGAACGACTGGCCGGCATCGACCGGCTCAAGACGACCCTGGCAGGCGTCATGGCCGCTCACGATGTGGATATCCTGGTCTATCCCGAACAGCGCCAGCTGGTGGCGCCCATCAGCGAACAGGCGCAACCACAACGCAACGGAATCCTGGCGGCGCTGACCGGTGTGCCCGTGGTCACGCTGTCGGCCGGCCGTTCCGCAGCCACTGACAACGCGCCGCTGGGTGTGCCGGTCGGCCTGTCCATGCTCGGGCGGCCGTGGAGCGAGCCCTTGCTGCTACGCGCCGCGTATGCCTTCGAGCAGGCCATGCCGGCGCGTCGTGCGCCGCAATCGACGCCCCCGCTGAACGAGTGAGCATCCTCTGGGTGCGTGCAAGCCTACGCTGCACTCCGAAACGCCGCGGAATTGGAGCTGCATCGCTTGCGCAGGCGTGGTTAACGGTCGGTAGCGGTTTGCGCGGGTCGATGTCGACCCTGCGCCGGTGCCCCGGGTCAGAGCATCTCGCGCAAGAAACGCCATAGCTCGGATTTGAGTTCCAGCCCGACCCCCGGTGCGTCGGGTAGCCGTACCCGGCCGGATTCGACGCGGATACCGTCGGCAAAGCCGCCCAGCGGCTGGAAGACGCCCGGATAGGATTCGTTGCCGCCCAGGCCCAGGCCGGCGGCAAGGTTCAGAGACATCTGATGCCCGCCGTGCGGGTGGACCGCCCGCGCCGACCAGCCATGGGTGGTCAACAGGTCCAGCGTCTTCAGGTAGTCCGGCAGCCCATAGGACAGGCCGCAGTCGAACTGCAGCACATCGCGATCCGGCCGCATGCCCGCATAGCGCAGCAGGTTGCGCGCGTCGGCCGACGAGAACAGGTTTTCGCCGGTGGCCAGTGGCAGGCTGAGTGTTTCGGCGAGCACGGCCTGTAGACGAAAATCCAGCGGGTCGCCCGGCTCTTCGTACCAGCGCAGGTCGTACTGGGACAGCGCGCGTCCGTAGGCGAGCGCGGTGTCCAGATCGAAACGGCCATTGGCGTCCACGGCCAGTGCGTCGGCCGACCCGAGTACGTCGATGGCGGCCTCGACACGCTTGATATCGGTCGCCAGCGGCGCGGCCCCGATCTTGATCTTGGCTGCGGTATAACCGAGATCCATATAGCCACGTATCTCGTCGGCGAGGCTTTTCACGGTGTCGTCGCCGCGGTAATAGCCGCCGGCGGCGTAGACAGCCACGCTCTCGTCGGCTTCGCCGTGGCGGTAACGCTCGGCCAGCAGCTGCCACAATGGCAGCCCCTCGGCCTTGGCCCGTAGATCCCACAACGCCATGTCCAGTGTGCCCAGCGCAACGGCACGCTCGCCATGGCCGCCGGGCTTCTCGTTGGCCATGGCGATATGCCAGCAGGCAAACGGATCGATCAGGCCCTGCTCGTCGAGCAGCGTCTCGGCAGGCGCGGCGGTAAGCCGGGGCAGAAAGCGCTCGCGGAGCAGACCGCCCACCGACCAGCGTCCGATCGAGCCAAAGCCATAGCCGACTATCGGCCGGCCGTTGCGTACCAGATCGGACTCGATGGCCAGCACGCTCGTGGTCAGCCCGGCAAAGTCGACGACGGCGTTGGCGCCGGGCGAACTGATCGGCAGGTCCTTCTCGACGATGCGTTTGATCTTCATGACGGTTTCAACCGGATTCGAATCAGGGCTGTGCGTCGGCCGTGGCGGGTTGGTCCGGGGCGTCATCGGGGGCGGCAGCACGAATTTCGGCGCCCAGGCCCTTGGTGGCAGGCCAGATCGCTTCCAGTTCGTCGATATCGTCGGCCACCTGTTCGCTGAAGGCCGCGTGCTGCGCCGGACTGATGTGCACGATTTCCATGCCGTGATCCGACAGCTGGCGGGCGTACTTGGCCTCCAGCGTGCGGTCGAGCTCGTTGTTGAAGCGTCCGGCGTCGGCTACCGCCTGTTCGATGATGTCGCGGTAGGCGTCCGGCAGATTGTCGTAGACACGCCGGTTCATGGCCACGAACTGGGTGCCGTAGGTGTGGTTGATGACGTCCATGTACGGACAGACCTCGTACAGGCTCAGGTTGTAGAGATAGTCGGCCGGCAGGTCGACGGCACTGACCACGTTGTTCTGTAATGCCAGGTACAGCTCGTTGAGTGGTATCGAGCTGGGCTTGGCGCCGAGCAGCTTGAAGGTCTGGGTCGCGCCCTTGGAGCCGGTCCGGATGAGCACGTTGGCCATGTCGGCGGGGCTGCGGATCGGTTGCTTGGAGCACAGCTGCCGCGGCAGCCGATCCCAGGTCTGGCTGAGCAGCTTGATATTGCGATTTTCCAGAATGCTGGCCGCCAGACGCTGGCCGATCGGCCCGTCCAGCACCTTGTGGATATGCGCCTGGCTGTCGAACAGAAACGGTACCTGCAGCAGGTTGTAGACCGGCTCGACATAGCCGAGGATGCCCAGACCCTCCATGGCCATGTCCAGCCCGCCGAGTGCGGTCTGCTCGACCATATCGCGGTTGCTGCCGAGCTGGTTGGCCGGATAGATCCGGACCGTGATCTGGCCCTGGCTGCGCTCGTGCACCAGTGCGGCGAACTTCTCCACCGCACGACCGCTGGGCGACTTGACCGGGGCATTGGTGCCGAAATGCAGCGTCAGCGGGTCGAGCTCGGCCAGCGGCCGGGCCTCGGCGTCGGCAGCCAGCGCAGGGGCTACCATCATGGCCATCAGCGCAAGCCCCAGGCATGCGAGAAGGCCGAGTCGGCGCGGGCGATGCGCGACGTGCAGGGGTCGGATCCTGACAGACGACATGGCGATCAGCTCCCGTAGACGAGATGCGGCAGCGCCAGAACCAGCGACGGCATGAAGATGCCGAGCACGATGATCGCCAGCAACAGCAGCAGATAGGGCAGTGCGCGCAGGAACACGCGCTGGGGCGGCGCCTCGGCGATAGAGGCGGCCAGATACAGGTTGATACCCACCGGCGGGGTCAACGTGCCGATACATAGCGCAATGGTGACCAGCACGTAGAAATGGATCGGGTTCAGCCCCGAGGCATCCACCAGGGGCGCGAGCAACGGCACCATCAGCAGCAGCCCCGCGGTGGTCGAAAGAATCGCGCCGATCAGCAGCGCGATCAGGATAATGACCATGAACAGCAGGTGGGGCGAGCTGATGAACACGTCCAGACTCTGGGTGAGCACGTGCGCAATCTGCTCACGGGTCAGCGCATAGGTATAGACCTTGGCCGCCGCCAGGATGAACATGATCGCTCCGCTGAGCGCAGCGGTGTACCACAGCTCGCTCACCACCTGGCGCAGGTCGATCTCGCGATAGACGAATTGGCCGATGATGAATACATACAGCACGGCGATCACCGCCGCCTCGGTGACCGTGACCACGCCCGTGACCAGGCCGCCCACGATGATCACAGGCGCCATCAACGCCCAGAATGCATCGAAGAAGGCATGCCGAAGCTCCGACCAGTCGGATTTCTCACCGCGTGGGAAGCCGGCGCGGTCGGCGATGAGATAGGTGAAGAGCATGGCCAGCGCGATGAATAGCAGGCCGGGAAGCGCGCCGCCGAGAAACATCTGCCCGACCGATACCTGGGCCAGCGAGGCACAGATGATCATGGGAATGCTCGGCGGGATGATCGGTCCGGCCACCGAGGCGGCCGCGGTAATCGCGCCCGCGTCTTCGGCGGAATAGCCATGTTTCTTCATCGCCGGGATCAGCACGCCGCCGAGCCCCGCGGTGTCCGCCACCGCTTCGCCGGAGATGCCGGCGAAGATCATGCTGGACAGAATGTTTACTTGCGCCAGGCCGCCCTTGGCGCGCCCGAGCAGGGCGTTGCAGAAGCGTACGATGCGCCGGGTGATGCCGCCATTGTTCATGAGCTGGCCGGCCAGGATGAACAACGGAATGGCGACCAGCACGAACGACGACGCGCCGGTCATCATCTGCTGGACGATCAGCATGCCTGGCACATCCTGCATGAAGAAATAGAAGATGCTCGATACGAGCAGGGCGATCGCGATCGGAAAGCCGAGTGCGATCAGAGCTACCAGCATCAGCAGCACGATGACGATCATGATCTCCTCCTGTCGTTAGGGTTTGAGCGCGGCCGCGTTTCAGCTGGGGCCGGCTGTCACCGGCGCGCCCCCGCGCCGGCCGGATACGAGGCCGATCAGATGCTGTGCCTCGAAAAGGGCGTAGCAGGCGAAGCCGACCGGGATCGCGCCGTAGAACCAGGCATAGGAGATCTGCAGCTGCTCGCTGTACAGCGACTGGTTGAACAGCGCCAGACGGATGCCGCTGTAGACGATGTACACACACGTCGCCAGTACCACGAGACTGATCACGATCGATAATCCGCGCGCCGGACGTACCGGCAGCAGGGTGTCGACCAGATCCATGGCCATGTGCCGGCGTTCGGCCGCGGCCACCGCCAGCCCGATGAAGCTCAGCCACACCATCAGCAGATGCGAGATCTCGGCGGTGGAGAACAGCGGCGAGCCGAGCGCGTAGCGCATGAACACGTTGGTGCCCAGCAGTGCGATCAGGCACACGATCAGCAGCACACAGAACTGTTTGAGAACCAGGAGCAATACATGCATGACGATGACCTCGAACGTCGGCCCAGCAGCGATCAGCGGGTGCCCGCTAGCACGCGATCGACCATGGCCGGGGCCTGGCCGAGATAGTTGGCCGGGTCGGTCAGCGCCTGGATCCGGGCACGATCCAGATGGGCGGTGACGCGTTCATCGGCCGCCAGCGCATCGGCCAGCGGCAATGCCTGGTCGCTGGCGATGCGACAGGCGCGATAGACGATGTCGTGAGCGGCCTGGCGACCGGTATGGTCGGCCAGTGCCATCATCACGGCTTCGGCGACGATCAGGCCGTGAGTCATGTCCAGGTTGGCAGCCATGCGCGCACCGTCGACCTCCAGACCGGCGAGCGCGAAGTTGGCCTGTGCCAAAGCCCCGGAAGTGAGCGCGAAGCTCTCGGGAATGGCGATCCATTCCGCCTGCCACGGGCCGGTCGCACGTTCGAAATCCTGGATGGAGGCATCGAGCATGGTCGCGGCCTGTTGGCGCACGCTCTTGGCCGCCGCACAGATGATTTCACAGGAGATCGGGTTGCGCTTCTGCGGCATCGTGCTACTGGCGCCGCGCCCGGGCACGAACGGTTCGAAGACTTCTCCGAACTCGGTGGCCATCATCAGCATCACATCCTGTGCGATCTTGCCCAGCGAGGCGGTGACCAGACCCAGCCAGTGGACAGCTTCAGTCAGGCTGTCGCGTGCGGTATGCCAGCTGATCGACGCCTGGCCAAGCCCGAGTTCGGCGGCGAGTTCAGCCTGTACCTCCAGACCACGATTGCCAAGCGAAGCCAGGGTACCGGCCGCGCCCGAGAATGCGACCACCTCGAGACGCGGTCGCAGCTGGGCCAGGCGTTCGTCGTGGCGGTCGAACATCGACAGCCAGACGGCCGCCTTGTAGCCGAAGGTGATCGGCAGCGCATGCTGCAGATGGGTCCGGCCGGCCATGGGGGTGTCCCGATGCCGGCGGGCCAGTTCGGCGAGTGTGGCGCGAAGCGTCTGCAGATCGGTCGCGACCAGATCCAGTGCTTCGCGCATCTGCAGTACGAGTGCGGTGTCCATGACGTCCTGCGTGGTCGCGCCCCAGTGCAGGTAGCCGCCGTGATCGCCGCAGTGTTCGCCCAGCTGCTCGACCAACGGCAGTATCGGATAGCCGACGTTCTCGGTGTCGTGTTTCAGCCGTTCCAAGTCGAGCCGGTCGTAGTCGGCAACCTCGGCAATGGTTTGTGCGGCGTCGGCGGGGATGATCCCCAGGCGTGCCTGAGCACGGGCCAACGCAACCTCGACGCGAATCTGGCATTCCAGCTGATGCCGGTCGGCGAATATGGCCCGCATGGCCGGCGTACTGAAACTGTCCTGATAGAGATACGAGTCGCGCACGGCGTCACCAAATGTACTTACTAAATAAAATGTACGTACATTTGTAGACGAGCGGGTATGAGGTGTCAACCGGGTATCGCAGCGATTGGGCGTTGCGTGACGAGGGCCAAACAGGGATCGTTGCGGCATGAAAACTCTCGTCGACCGGGTCGCGTATGCCCGAACCTAGGTATCAGCGGGTCGCCCGCGCGCTGTTCGGCGCGATCCGCGAGCAGCATTACCCGGTGGGCTCGCTACTGCCGCCGGAAGTCGAGCTGGCTCGACGGCACGGGGTCAGCCGACAGACCGTGCGCAAGGCGATCGAACAGCTCGAGCGCCAGCAGCTGGTGACCCGTCGCGCGGGCATCGGTACCCGCGTACAGGCGCCGGCGCAGGCAACCGGCTATCGCCAGCAACTGTCGTCGATCGACGATCTGGTGCAGTTCGGCGAAACCCATCAGCGTCGCGTCGAGCATATCCAGACCTGCGTCATCGATATCGACACCGCCGATGTACTGGAATGCGCGGCCGGCTCGCGTTGGCTGCGTATCGCCACCCAGCGTCTGGACAGCGGCCATCAGCCGCCGACGCCGGTGTGCTGGACGGACAACTTCATCGATATCGCACATGCCGCGATCGGCGAGCAGGTCACCCGGGAGCCCGATACTCTGATCAGCGCGCTGATCGAGCGCCGCTACGGCCGCCGAACACTGACCATCAATCAGAACGCCAGCGCCACCACCATGCCGGCCGAGGCGGCGGCCGTACTTGCGGTCCCGACCGGCTCACCGGCGCTGCGGGTGATCCGGCATTATCTCGACGAGCTCGACGACGTATTCATGATCACGCGTACTTTCCATATCGGCGAGCGCTACAGGCTGCGCTCGACGCTGTGCCACACCGCTGCTCCACTGGGCGACTGAGTCGGCGGGACATCGCGCCCGCGCTATCGCGGCATCGGTCGAAACACGGATTGAATCCAAACCCGGCGCCGCTGTATATATGCACAGTATGGAGCTGCTCAAAAAACTCGAGATCCTTGCCGATGCTGCCAAGTACGACGCATCGTGCTCGTCCAGCGGCACAAGCCGACGCTCGTCGGTGGGTGGGCAGGGCGTGGGCTCGTCGGAAGGTTCGGGCATTTGTCACGCGTACGCGCCCGACGGGCGATGCATCTCGCTGCTCAAGATTCTGCTGACCAATTTCTGTATCTACGAGTGCAGCTATTGCATCAATCGCAATTCGTCGAATGTGCAGCGGGCGCGCTTTACCACCCGGGAAGTGGTCGATCTGACCCTGGATTTCTACAAGCGCAATTATATCGAGGGGCTGTTTTTGTCCTCGGGCGTGATCCAGTCGCCGGACTACACGATGAGCCAGCTGGTAGAGGTCGCCCGCAGCCTGCGTATGGATCACGACTTTCGCGGCTATATCCATCTCAAGACCATTCCCGATGCCGACGGCCAACTGCTGGCCGATGCCGGGCGTTTTGCCGATCGGCTCAGCATCAACGTGGAACTGCCCACCCGGATTGCGCTTGCCGATCTGGCGCCGGAAAAGGACCATCGCACCATCAGGTTGTCGATGGCACGTATTCGCGCTCGCCAGGATGAATACGCCGAAGCCTCGCGTGGCGCACGAAAGATCAGCAATGCCACGCCGCGGCCGGCCAGGCCGCCGCGCTTCGCGCCGGCCGGCCAGTCCACCCAGATGATCGTCGGCGCGGAGCCGTCGACCGATGCCCAGATCCTGTCCACCACTGCGAACCTGTATTCGGCGTACAAGCTCAAGCGGGTTTATTTCTCGGCGTTTTCGCCGATCACGGATGCCAGCGCCAAGCTGCCGGCGCAGCGAACCTCGCTGGTACGCGAGCATCGGTTGTACCAATCCGACTGGCTGATTCGTTTCTATGGCTACGGTCACGACGAGATCACCGCCGGTGCGGATGCGGCACCCGCCCACGGCATGCTCGATCTGGATCTGGATCCCAAGCTCGCCTGGGCGCTGCGTAACCGCAGCTACTTTCCGGTGGACCTGAATCGAGATCCGCGCGAGCGACTGCTGCGCGTGCCGGGCGTGGGAGTCAAGAGTGTGAACAAGCTGCTGAAGATCCGGCGCTGGCAGAAGATTCGTCTCGAGGATCTGGTCGCTCTCAAAGCCGGCGTCAGAAAAGCCATGCCGTTCATCGTCTGTGCCAATCATCATCCTGGGTTGAGCGAAGTCGCCAGCGACGCCTTGCGTGCGCGGTTTGCCCCGGCGAGCGCGGCGCAGCAGAGTTTTGCATTCTAGCCTTGTGCCGTCCCGGATAAAGGTTTGCCAATGCCCTCGACCCGATCTTGCGTCTGTGTTCTGACCGGCGATATCGTCAAGTCCAGCGCGCTCGGAGCCGATCGGTTCGACGCGGTCATGGGCGCGCTCGAATCCGCAGCGGAGACGGTCGCGGCGTGGCCGCAGATCGCGCCGGTGCACTACGAACGTTTTCGCGGCGATGGTTGGCAGTTGTTGCTGGGCCAGCCGAAATGGGCGCTTCGAGTCAGCCTGTGTATGCGCGGCGCCATTCGCAGCGCCTGCGGAGCCGGCGAAACACGGCTGGCGGCCGGCATCGGGTCGGCCGATCGTGCCGACACGCTCGCCGCCTCGAGCGGTAGCGCATTCGAATGCTCGGGCCGTGGCCTCGAACGGTTGAAGACACACCAGCTCTGGTGGATCGACGGCGCGTTCGCTACCGCCGGCGAGCGTGCGCTCGCCCAGGGGCTTTTTTCGGTCTGCGACGGGTTGTCACGTCATTGGACCTCTCGACAGGCTGAAATCTTTCTGGCTCTGGTTCAACCGGAGGCGCCGACCATGGCCGCGCTCGCTGACCGGCTTTCAGTGCAGCCCCAGACCGTGCAGGTTCATTTCGCCCGGGCCGGCGGCCATGCGCTACTGGACGCCGTGCATGCGTTCGAACAGGCGCTGGAATGAAGTCCGACGATAACAGTCGTAAAAGGCTGTTTTCGGTAAAGCAGCTTGTTATGGCTGTCTATCCATGATCGTCCTGTGCTCGATGCACCGCAGGCGGACGTGATGCTCGAAACCGCGCTCTGTCTGCTGTTCGCGCACGTGCTGGCCGATTTCGTTGTCCAGACACGGGCCATGGTCGCCGCCAAGCACCGCTGGCCTGTTTTTGCCCTGCATATCGCCATCGTGGCCGTCACGGCCGGCGCCTGTCTGGGCACGGCGTCCGCCTCGGGTTGGGCGGCGCTGGGGGTGGTGGTCCTTTCACACGCAACGGTCGATTCAATCAAGACGTTTGCGTTGAACGAACGCTGGACCACGGCTGCGCCTTTCCGGGCGTTGCATATCTTCCTGCTCGATCAAACGGCGCATGTCGTATTCGCAGTGGTGGCCGCCTGGCTGTATCCGCAGGCGTTTGTCCTCGGCGCCTGGCCGAAGATACTCGACGCGGATGCCATCCGTTGGCTGCTGTCGTTCTATGTCCTGGCCGGCGGCTTCTGGCTGACTGTTCGGGTCGGTGATCTCCTGCTGGTGTCGTTCATGGCCGGGTTCCGCCGCCTCTGGCCCGCGCCGCGGCTCGTCCACAACGATCAGAGCGAGGAGTTGCCGCGGGCCGGGGCCTGGATCGGCTGGCTCGAACGCACGCTGGTTTTTCTGTTCGTACTGCTCGGCCAGTTCAATGCCATCGGCTTTGTAATGGCCGCCAAGTCGGTGTTGCGATTCGAATATGCCCGCCGGCCTTATCAGAGCGAAATCGTGATCATTGGCACGCTGGCCAGTTTCGGTTGGGCAATCGTCATCGCGCTGGTCACCCGGGCGGCGCTCGTCGAGCTGGGGCCGGGTATGGTGCGCCCGGCCGGAGGAGGTTGAACATGGAGCAGACGTCGCTGTTTGGCGAAGTTCGGAGCGCGCGCAATCAGGTGGCGGTGGCGTTCGTACCGGATTTTGCCGGCTGGCAGGCCGCGGCCCGAGCCCAATGGCAGGCCGGCACGCCGCCCGAGGCGATCTGGTGGCAGCCCGACCGCCAGGCCATGGCCGGGGGCGAGACGGACGGCAGTGCCCCACGGGTGCCGCGCGCTTTCGTCTCGCTGGCACGCACCGCTGCGTGTCATCGCAGTGCCGATCGATGGGCGCTTTTGTATCAGCTGCTCTGGCGGCTGACCCACGGCGAACGACATCTGCTCGAGTTGAGCGGCGACCCTCAGGTCGCGCGTGTCAACGCCTATGCCAAGGCCGTACGCCGCGATATCCACAAGATGAAAGCGTTCGTACGTTTTCGCGCCGTGGCCGAGCCCGACGCGCCGGACGACGCGCCACGTTATGTGGCTTGGTTCGAACCGGAGCATTTCATCGTGGAAAAGGCCAGCGGCTTTTTCCGGCGTCGATTCGCCAACATGCGCTGGTCGATTCTCACGCCGTATCGCTGTGCTCACTACGAAGGCGCGAGTGCTGGCGGCGTCTGGTTCTCGCCCGGCACCGACAAGTCGGCAGCGCCCGAGGGCGATGTGCTCGAGGACGCGTGGCGAACCTACTACCGCAGCATATTCAATCCGGCCCGGGTCAAGATATCGGCCATGCGGTCCGAGATGCCTGTCAAGTACTGGAAGAACATGCCTGAAGCGCACCTCATTCCGCAGTTGCTGCGCGAGGCCGATCGGCGCGTCGAGGTCATGCAGGAGCAGGTCAAGGATCGGGACGTCATGCGCTGCGGACCGCGGCCGATCAGTCCGGAAGCCGAACATGCCCATGCCTTGGCTCGCAGCCCTGCCAATACGCTCGACCGGCTCGCACTGCAGGCACGTACCTGTTGCAACTGTCCGCTGGGCGAGAAGGCCACGCAGACAGTCTTCGGCGAAGGACCGCGTACGGCCCGCGTGATGATCGTGGGCGAGCAGCCAGGCGACTCAGAAGACCTGGCGGGGCGGCCATTCGTGGGCCCGGCCGGACAACTGCTCGATCGTGCGCTGGCTCAGGCCGGGATCGATCGTGCCGCGCTGTACCTCACCAACGCGGTCAAGCACTTCAAGTTCGAGCCGCGTGGCAAGCGTCGTCTGCATGCCCGACCGGACGATGCGGAAGTCTTCGCTTGCAAGCCCTGGCTGGACAACGAGATCGAGCTGGTCGAGCCGACCCTGATCGTGGCCATGGGCGCAACGGCCGGGCGGGTACTTCTGGGCCGGCCTGTGCAGGTTACTCGCGAGCGCGGCATGATCGTCTCCCATGGTGATCGGCGCATTCTGCTGACCGTGCATCCGTCGTATCTGCTGCGCCTGCCCGACGCCCAGGTCGCCAAACGTGCCACGGCGCAGTTCAGCCGTGATCTCGCCCAGGCACGCGCTTGGCTGTAAACCTAGTGCCGTTGCGGCACGTCAGTACAGGATGAATACCACGCAAGCCGCGGTCATTCCGCCCATTACGGCGTTGAAGATGCGCCAGCTGCGGGCGCTGGTGAGGACACGTGATATTGCCATGCCGAAGCCCGCCCAGAACGAGATACAGGGAAACGCGACCAGCTCCATCAGCAGTGCCAGCACCAGGGCGTTGAAAAACACCGGTCCGTCGTCGGGTAGGAAGCTCGCCATCAACGTCAGCCCCATGACCCAGGCCTTGGGATTGGCGAACTGGAACAGCGCGGCCTGCCACAAGGTGAGCGGCCGCGCATCGGCGTCATGGGCCAGCGAGGGCGGCGGCGCCGATGCGATCTTCCAGGCCAGATACAGCAGATAGACCGCACCCGCGATGCGCAGCCCCTGCTGGACCAGTGGAAATCGCTGGAAAACGATGCCGAGACCCAGTGCGATCGCGGTGAACAGCACCAGACAGCCAATCATGATGCCGAGAATATGCGGCAGTGTCCGGCGATATCCGTACAGCGCCCCCGATGCGGTGAGCATGACGTTGTTGGGACCGGGTGTGGCAGTCATGGATACGGCAAACAGAACAACCGAGAACAACCAGCTGGCGGACATCATCACAGCATTTCACTTCTTTGATTGTATGGGTACAATATTCGTCCCAATCTCTTGCGAGATGGACGATTGGAGGTTCGGGGATGGTTGGAATTGTGTCAAAGGCTTTATTGTCACCATGACAATTTGGGTGCCCACGTTGTCCGGGGCCGGGCCTCGGTACCGGCAGCTCGCCGACGCCATCGCCGCGGCGATCGCGCGCGGCGAGCTTGTCGCGGGGGCGAAGCTCACGCCGCAGCGACGGCTTGCGCACGCGCTCGGCGTCACGACCGGCACGGTCACGCGCGCTTACAGCGAAGCGGAACGGCGTGGTCATGTCGAAGCCCGGGTCGGCAGCGGCACGTTCGTGCGCGCGCGACCGTCCTCGACGCCGGCGTTCGGTCACGTACAGCAGCCGGCCGCGACGCCCGGTCTGGTCGATCTGAGCCTGTCACTGCCGCCGCCGCATCCGGCGCGCGCGGCCGGGCTCAAGCGCGCCGTTGCCACGGTGCACGACCAGGACAGCACGCTCGCCCATGCGGTGTCCTACCAGCCGGAGGACGGCTTGGCACGCCACCGCGAGTGCATCGCGCACTGGCTCGATACGCTCGGTTTGCCGATGGATCCGACCGAGCTGATCGTCAATCAGGGTGGCATGCACGGCATCTTCCTGGCGCTGTCGGCACTGTGCGGGCCGAACGCGCGCCTGGCGGCCGAAACGCTCAGCTACCCCGGTCTGATCAGTGCGGCCCAGCAGCTCGGGCTGCGGACGGTCGCGCTGCCCTTCGATGAAGACGGCATCGATATCGATGCGCTTGCGCGCCGCTATGACCGCCAGCCCTTTCGTGCGCTGTATCTGATGCCGGATCATCACAACCCCACCACCACGCGGCTGAGCGAGACACGCCGCGAGGCCCTCGTCGCGCTGGCCCGCGCCCGCGATTTCTGGCTTATCGAAGACGGGGTCATGCACCTGCCGGCGGCGCACCGCGGCACGCCGCTCTATCGGCTCGCGCCGGAACGCACGATCTATCTCTTCTCGGTTTCCAAGATCCTGGGCGGCGGCCTGCGCACCGGGGTGATGCGGGTACCACAGATGCTGGCGGCACGGGTGCGCGCGGCCATCCGTGCCCAGAGCTGGATGCCGCCGCCGCTGATGGCGAGCCTGGTCTGCGAATGGATCGCGAGCGGCGACGCTGACCGGCTACTGGCCTGGCAGGAGGCCGAACTGGCCGCGCGTCAGACGCTGGTGGCCGAACGCCTGCACGATATCGAGTTCGCGGCGCGCCCGGGCGGCTTCTATCTGTGGTTGCCGCTGCCCGGCGGCCTGCGCGCGGCTGGCATGGTCGATCAGCTCGAACGCCGCGGCGTGCGCGTGACCCCGGCCGAGGCCTTTTGCGTGGGCAGCGAACCGGCGCCGCAGGCGGTGCGTATCTGCCTGAGCGCGGCGCTGGATCAGGCCGCGCTGGCCCGCGCGCTCGACACGGTGCGCGCGGTGTTGCTGCAACCCGAGCCGGTGCCGTGGCGCACGCTCTGAGGCGGCGCCGGTGCCCAGCTTGCGTGAAATCCTGCCACACTGGGAGGATGCGTCACCCGGTGTCGACTCGCACCCCAGCAATACGATCGAACGATGGCCAAATCACTCCAGGAACAGCTGCTGGCAAGCGGCCTAGCCAAACCCAAGCAGGCCAAGAAGGCGCGCCGCGAAAAGGTCCGACACGACCAGGCCGCGCGACGCCAAGGCAAGACGCCCGCAGAAAAGCAGGCGCTGGCCGACGAAGTCGGGCGCGCCGAGGCCGCCAAGCGTGAGCGCGACCGCCAGCTCAACGCCAAGCGCAAGGCCGAGCGTGAGGCCCAGGAGCGCGACCAGTCGGTGGCCCAGATCATCGAACGCAACCGCGTGAAGCCCGCCGGCAAACCCGACGAGCGCGTGGCCTACAGTTACACGGTGGACCGCAAGATCCGGCGGATCGAAGTCAGCGACGCGCAACGCAGAGAGCTGGCCGCCGGGCGGCTGGGCATCGTCCGTCATCGCGGCCGGGCCGATCTGGTGCCCCGCGCCACCGCTGAGCGGCTGATGGAAACCCTCGGCGAGCAGATATGGTTGCTGAGCCGGCCAGACGATACCCCCGCCGATCCGGACGACCCCTATGCCGCCTACACGGTGCCCGACGATCTGATGTGGTAGCGGTGCGCTGCAGCCGCGGCAGGCCAGACCGGATCGGCATACGGCATAAAACCCATGCCGTGTCGATTGCCTGTATTGCGCACAACAGTCGTATCGATCATCGTTAACCGCAAATGAGAGGCCGGTTCGTGTCGTGGCAACGGCACCTGCACCGCCGCTCGGTGCGAAGTCCGGGGAGACGCAGATGGCTCGATCGATTGGTGGGCAGCTCGGGGTGCCGGGTGTACTGCTCGTGCTGTGCGTCCACGCCACACTGGCGGGCGCGGCGGACCGTAGTCTGCTGGGGGTGGAGCGGGTCGGAATCGATGACGTGTCCGTGCCCGCGGACCGCCCCGGATTTGGCGATAACGCCGCGCTGGTGCCGCAAGGCCATTATGTGGCCGAAGGCGGTTATCGCTTCGACGACAACCAGGGCGGCGGCTCGACGCACACCGTACCGGACGTGCTTCTGCGTACCGGCATCGACCCCAACGTCGAACTGCGGGTCGGATTTGCCGGCTATGTCATCAACGCCCCCGGCCATGACGGGCCGGGCGATATGTTCGTCGGCGCCAAGATACGGCTGGCCGACGAAGGCCGCTATACCCCCATGCTGTCGGTGATACCCGAAGTCTCGCTGCCTACCGGCGACGATGAGGTGGCCAGCCCGAAGGCCTCGCCCAACCTGCGCTTCGCCTGGGGCAAGACGCTCACCGACCTGTTCGCGCTTTCTGGCAACCTGAATTTCTCAGAGGTGATCGACTCGAGCGGCGACTACAACCTGGAAACCGCTGCCTCGCTGTCGGGCGGGTTTTCACTGACCACACGGTTGAGCAGCTATATCGAGTATTACGGGATCTTTCCCAGCGGCGACAAGCGCCGCACCGGTCGCGATACGCATGCCATCAACGGCGGTTTTGCGTTCCTGGGCACGCCGAAGACCCAGTTCGACGTCTATGCCGGTAGTGGGCTCAACGACGTCGCCAGCGACGTGTTCGCCGGGGTCGGTATCGCGCATCTGTGGTGATTGGCGGCGGCTGATCATTGAAAGCGCCGCAACTGGGCGTCAACGTCAGGCAATACGCAGTGTTCCCGGAGTGACCATGACCAATCTCAAGATCGATCTCGTTTCCGATGTCGTCTGTCCCTGGTGTCCGATCGGTTTCAGGCGGCTGCAACAGGCGCTCGATCAGTTGGCCGGGCAGGTGAAGGCCAAGATCGAATGGCATGCGTTCGTGCTCAATCCGGACATCGAGCCCGATGGACGCCCCATCGTCGAACATCTGATGGAGAAATACGGCCGCAGTGCCGAGGAGATACGGGCCAACCAGCAGATGATCGTGGACGCCGCGCAAGCGCTGGATCTCGATTTCTCGCATGCGACCGAGCGGCGTTCCTGGAATACCTTCGACGTGCATCGCGTGCTGGCGTGGGCCAAGAGCCAGGGCTGCGACGAGGCGTTCCATCTGGCCCTGTTCGATGCGTATTTCGGTCGCGCCGCAAACCCCACGGATCCGGCGTTGCTCAAAGAGATCGCGGCCTCGCTCGGTCTGGACGCCACCGAGGTGGATGCGATTCTGGACTCGGATCGCTACGCCGAGCATGTACAGGCCGAGCTCGACTATTACCGCCAGGCCGGCGTGGCGTCGGTACCGTCGTTCATCGTCGACGGCCGCTATCTGCTCAGCGGTGCCCAGGATCCGCAGGCCCTGGCAGGTGCGCTGCGTCAGATCGCCGACGAGCGCGCCAGCATGGACGAGAGGCGGCCGGCGGCGTCTGCATAAAACCCGTATGCTCGAAGGTCAACGGTTCGATCCAGGCAGGCGACCATGGCCCGGGATGACGACAAGCGCGAACGCTTCCGGCTGTTCGAACAGGCCCACCGCCTGACCATCGATCTGTCGCGCTCGGCGATCACCACGCTGGCCGCGCGGGTCGGAGGGCTGACACTGCGGATTGGCACGACCTTCATACTCAGCCAGGCTCAGCTGCGGCTGTTCTCGGCCGAGCAGCGTGCCTGGATGGCGCGGGCAGGCGCCGCGATACAGGATGCGCGCACGACCGCCGGCATGTCGGTCGACGATCTCGCTGCGGCGCTGGATCTTGACGACAAGACCGTGCTGAAGGCCATGGAACAGGGCTCGGCCACGGTTTCGTTCGAGCTGATCCTGCGGCTGACCTCGCTGCTGGCTCGTAACGACCCCATTCCGTTCCTGATCAGCCTGGTTCGCGGTTTCAACCCCCGGCTGTGGGCGCTGCTCGAGGACTGGGGCATCGGCCGGCTGCCTACCATGATCGAACGCGACCGGCAGTGGATGAATATCTATCGCGGCAACGACGCCGCCCGCCAGCTCTCCGAAGCGGACTTCGATCACGCCTTGACGTTCTGTCGCAGCGCGCTGGAGATGGCGGTTCAGTTCAAGACCGGGAATCCGCCAGAGAACTCGCCCGATTCGCGCCCGCAGGACTAGGCCCTAGTTGAGCACCGTCCACTGTCCATCGCGGCGGCCGATGACCACCGGCGTGGAGGATCGACGCGAGATATCCCCGACCGTGGCCTGATAAGTGATGTTGAGTTCGTAATCGCCGTTATCACGCGCGCGCCGGTCGCGGATCGATACATCGGAAATATCGATACCGTGAGCGTCGGGCATACCCATGTGTTCGGTGAATTCGCGCGCGCCATGGCCGCCGATACGCTCGGCCAGCTGGGCGTGTTGGGCGAGCGTGGCCTGCAGGTTGCGCTCGATCGCCTGTTCGACGTCGCGGGCATCCGGCGCGTCCGAACAGCCGGCCAGCCACAGGCTCAGGTACGCGATGAAGGCAATTCGCCGTCTGTTCATACTGCCTCGATTGGCCATGGGTCACTTCTGTACGCCAGCGGGCGGCAAGCAGACGCGCCCACCGCTCGATAGCCGTCGATCGCTTGGGGC
The DNA here is from genome assembly GCF_040361275.1 of Salinisphaera sp. T31B1. Classification (NCBI taxonomy): domain Bacteria; kingdom Pseudomonadati; phylum Pseudomonadota; class Gammaproteobacteria; order Salinisphaerales; family Salinisphaeraceae; genus Salinisphaera; species Salinisphaera sp. T31B1. The sequence continues at coordinate 1,410,125 of NZ_APNH01000001.1, forward strand.
CAATCATCTCGAGTGCTATGGTTTTGGCCAGCGGCTGCGGATGGGCCGTGACGAAATCAGGGGTCGGGGACAGGCAATGACGATTGCGATCGATAGCCGGAGACAATCCGGCCAAGCACGGCTGTGGGCGCTTTCGGCCTGTATGGTGACCGTACTGCTGGCCGGCTGCGCCTGGCAGGCCGCGCAGTTCTGGGTGGCCGGCGACCAGGTTGCGCTGCGGGAGACCGATGCCGATGAGCGCCCGGCGCCCAGGAAGGCGCCGCAGCTGTTGATTGTGGCGATCGACGGTATCGATCGGCATTTGCTCTACGACATGCTCGAGGCCGCCGAGTTGCCGGAAATGGCCGCGCTGCTCGGCGGCACGCAGGACGGCGAACTCGCCCATGCCTATCTGCAGGACTCGATGGTCAGCGTGCTGCCATCGTCCACGGGCGTGTCCTGGGCCACCATGATCACCGGCCGCAACCCGGCCGAGAGCGGCGTGACCGGTAACGAGTACTTCATTCGCGATACCGGCCAGTACGCCGCGCCGGTACCGGTGACGATCCACGATGCCACTCCGGTGTTCGAGATCTACAACGACGGCTATGCCAACAAGCTGCTGGAAGTGCCGACCATCTACGAGCGCATGCGAAAGACCGATCCGGGGGTACGTGTCTGGGTAGGCATGCACCAGTACTACAGCGGCGCGGACCGGTTGATCCTGACCGACCGCACGGCCATGCTCGATGCGTTTCAAAGCCTGTTCGCCAAGCACGTGACCGACCGTCTGACCGGCGAGCAGTCGTTATCGTTGTTTCGCGAGCTGGATCAGGAAGTCATCGAGAACATGAGTGACCTGCTCGAGGACGAGCCGGCCGCCGATGTCATCACGATCTACCTGCCGGGGCTGGACCATTATGCGCATATCCACGATGCCGATCCGGATACCTCGCGCCGCGACTATCTGCAGAAAGGCCTCGAGCCAATGATGAAAGAGCTGCGGGAAACGCTCGATGAGGTGGGTGCCCTCGACGATCGCTACGTGGTGCTGACCTCCGATCATGGGCACACGGGCGTGTTGCACGATGACGAACATTCACTGGACATCGCTGCGGCAGGCGAACCCGATCAGGTACTGGAAAAGGCTGGCTTCACGCTGCGCCCCTATGAGCTGGAAATCGACGACGACGTCTTCTTCGATGCGGTGCTGGCCTATCAGGGCGCACTGGCCTATGTCTATCTGGCGGATCGCACGACCTGTCCGACCCACGAAAGTCCCTGCGACTGGACGCAGCCAGCCCGGGGCCCGGATATCAAGAGCGCGGCCGAGGCGCTGTATCGCAACAACGAAGACGGCCTGCTGGTACCCGAGATGCGTGGGGCGCTCGACATGATTCTGGTGCGTACCGGACAATCGGACGGGGCCGAGGCCGATGTGTTCGAAGTCTATACCGGGCATGGGCAGACCCAGCCCGTGGCTGACTATCTGGCCGCGAATCCGCATCCCAGCTATGTCGACATGCCGCAGCGCCTGCGCGATCTGACGATCGGCCCGTATGGCGATCGGGCCGGCGATATCATTCTCGTGGCCCACAACGGCGATCGCGACGACGTCGCACAGCGGTATTATTTCGCGCCGCTGTATCACTCGTGGCACGGCAGCCCCTCCCATCGCGATTCGGATATCCCGCTGATCGTGGCCCATCGCGACCGGACCACGGGGCAGCTCAAGCAGACCGTCGAGGGTGTGCTGAACGGCGGCCACGAGCAACGTCTGATCGCCGATCTGCTGGTCGCGATCCGTGCCGGGCAGGCCCCGGGAACCGAGTCGGCCGACTCCGATGCCGGCCGCTGAGACAGACCAGGTGAACACGCCGCGGGCAGAGGAGGAAACCGCGCTCGCGCCCTCGCTCTATCGACGGATCGAAACGGCGATCCTCGCGGCCGTTGCCGAGCGTGGTTCGGGCAAGACCGTCTGTCCGTCGGAGGTCGCTCGGGCACTGGCCGCCCCCAAGGAGGCCAGTGACGCATGGCGTGATCTCATGCCGGCGGTGAGAGCGGTCGCTGCCGACCTGTGTGCTGATGGGCGGCTGACGGTGACTCAGCGTGGCGAACCGGTGGACGCGCGGCGCGTGCGCGGGCCGATCCGTCTGGGGCGGCCGCCGGGTTGAGCCCGCCGCCGCGGGGCAGCATCAGTCGTCGTCGTTGGCCGACGACGATGCCGGCTCGGGCAGTCGCTCGTCCGGGGCCGTTTGAGGCTGCGGCGGGGCGCTGCGATGCCAGACGTCGAGTTGCGGAAAGGCAATCGTGATGTCGTTATCGCGAAAGGCCGCGTCGATCGCGAAGTTCAGGTCCGATATCACGATGAAGCGCCGCGTGATATCGCGAACGAAACAGCGCAGTTCGAAATCCAGCGTGGAATCGCCGAAATTGCGGAACAGGGCCAGCGGTTTGGGCACACCGCCTGCGCCGTCGCTGAGCACCTCGTGATGGGCGTGCGCAACCTCCAGCAGCAGCGTCTGGACCCGCCGCACGTCGCTGCCGTAGGCCACGCCGACCGTACAGATGATGCGCCCGAACCGATCGCGCAGGTTCCAGTTCTTCAGATGATTGGTGATCAGCTCGGAGTTGGGCACGATCACCGTCATGCGATCGAGTGTTTCCAGTTCGGTGCCGCGAATACGCACTCGTCGGACAAAGCCCTCGGTGTCGCCGACGCTGATGAAATTGCCGCGGCGAATCGGTTGTTCGAACAGCAGGATCAGTCCCGAGACGAAGTTGTTGACGATGTTCTGCAACCCGAAGCCGATGCCCACCGACAGTGCGCCGGCGATCAGCGCGAGCTTGGACAGATCCAGGCCCGCGTAGCTGAGCACGGCCAGGGTGGCGATCACGAACAACACGTAGCTGGTGAGCGTGGCGATGGCTTCGCGCGTATGGCTTTCCAGCGGCGTGCGCGCCAGCCATTGGGTTTCCATTCGCGCGGTCACCCAGCGGATCACGCCGGCTGCGACCACCAGCAGCATCGCGCCGACCAGCACCTGGGCCGGTATCACCTGCAGTTGGCCGATCTTGAAGCCGGTCCAGGCGAAATGATTGAGCAGCTCGATGCTTGCCTTGGACAGCCCCCAGATATGCAGTAGCAGCATCGGCAGCGACAGCCAGATCAGCAGATGCACCAGCGCGGCGAACAGATCGGCTTCACGGAAACGCTCCTCGGCCTCGACGTGCAAGAGCCGGCGCAGGCGCCGCTGCCAGGCATGGCGGCCTTCGTGCAGGCCGTCGACCAGGCGGTCGATGCCACGGCTGGCCAGCCAGGCCGCCAGCACGGCCCCCAGCGTGCCCGCGATGGGCCGGATCGGCAGGTCGACGATCTCGCCCGGACGGAGCCAGTCGAATACAGCCATGCCGCCGGCGGCCAGCGTCACGGCGACCAGGATGATCGTGATGAACGTGTAGCGTCCCACCCCCTTGCAGCGTCTCCTCGTGCGCGGTTATTTCGTACCCTTCTATTACTAGCACGATTGCAGCCGGGGCATACCTGCGGCTTTGGGCGTAGGCCGGGCGGGCGTACAACCTCGGTGGGCCGCAAGACGGCCTGGCACCAGCGGTCGGCACGCGGCTGGCGGTGGTTCCGCGCGCCGCGTGCCGCCGGAGCGGTTTGCCCGTGGTGCGGCCGTGCTGCATATTCGAGTCCTCATTTCGCCGGGTTGGAGCCGCCCTCGGCCAACGGCCGGGCAATCCTGCAGAGACCGCAGCCGATGCCATGAAACGTGTGTTCAACCGCAATTGCGTCGTGCTTTCGTGTGTCGCGGCCGCACTCCTTGGCAGTGGGTGCACGCTCGACCGGCCGACGGTGCATGTCGATTCGATCGCCGCGCTGCGCCAGGCTATTGCCAACGCGCCGGCCACGGGCCAGACGATTGTTCTGGCGCCCGGTCGTTATCGACAGGTGCGCCAGATCATCATCCATGATCGCGACCGCCTGACCGTGACCGGCAGCACCGACGATTTCAACGATACGGTCATCAGCGGGCCGGGCATCAACGACCAGCGCGTGCGCAGCAATATCGTCGTCGATGCGTCGAAGCACGTCACGATTGCCCACATGACACTTGAAAACACGGCCTATCACGGCGTACAGGTCGATCACGACTCGGACAACTTCGTCGCCCGCAACCTCAAGACGTGGGATAACGGCGAGTCCGGCTTCAAGGTCACCAGCCCGTCATATGCCCGGGGAGACGAGTCCTATTCCGACGATGGCCTCATCGAGAATTGCCTGATCGGCTTCAGCGGCACCGGTCAGCGCAGCGTTGTCGAGGGTATCGACATCGTGGGCGGCAATGGCTGGGTGATTCGCGGCAATCGGCTGGAAAACATCCTCAAGGCCAACGGCCATGCAGCCTATGCCGTGTTTGCCAAGGGCAACGCGAGCGGCACCGTCATCGAGAACAACCAGGTGTTCAACAGCTCGGTGGGCCTGTCGTTCGGCGGGGGCGGAACGGGGGCGAAGTTCTTTCGCGACGGCGATACCACATATGAAACCCGCGGCGGCGTGATTCGCGGCAATCGGGTCTACGGCACGCACGACACCGGCATATATCTGAACAAGGCGCACGACTTCAAGGTGCACGACAATATCGTCATCAATGCCCGGCGCGACTCGACTGCGATCGCCGTGCGCTATCCGCAGAGCCGCGGTCGTATCTACAGCAACACGGTCAACGCGCGCATCCTGCGCCGCGACGGCGCGCGTGCCTCGATCTTTCGCAATGAAACGGTCGCCGAGAGCCCGGCCCACCCGCGTAGCGCCCACCGCATGATCGACTAGGCTGGCTCGAAGCGGCGCAGGGGCCGGTGTTTTCGAACTTGGGTGGCGCTCGGAGCGCGGCGTCGGCCGCTTTCGCTTGCGGGTTCGATACAGCCACAAAGCGATCGGCCGCCGGTGGGGCCGGGTCGGGTACATCGGCGGTCGTCGGTGGCTGCCGAAAACAGATGATTCGAACGCGATCCGGACGTGTCGAAGGCGTCCGGTCGACAGGAGCCGATCCGTCGCCGTGGAAGACCGCTCGGATCGAGACGAACCCGGGTCGGTCGCACCGCGTATCGGTCGCCGTCGTTTTCTTTGGCATGGTGGTCGTCCAGCATTTCTTAATTAAGGACGATCCATGACACGGCCACTGCAACAGACCACGGCAATCATTACCGGCGCCTCCAGCGGAATCGGGGCTGCCACGGCGCAAACGCTGGCGGATCTCGGCGCAAACGTCGCGCTGTTGGCTCGTCGTGCCGATCGCCTGACCGAACTGGCGGACCAGATCAACGCCGGCGAAACAGGCCGGGCCCGGGTCTGGGCCGTGGACGTGACCGACGAGGGAGCGGTCACAGCCGCCATGAGCGAGATCGCCGAGGCGTTCGGCGGTATCGATCTGCTGGTCAACGGCGCCGGCGTGGGCACATGGGCGCCGGCGCGTGAATCGCGTCTGTCGGATTGGCGCGCCATGGTGGAGGTGAACATCAACGGCGTGCTCACCTGTACGCATGCGGCCTTGCCGTATCTGGTGCGAGCGGCCGAGGGCGGGCGCAAGATCGCCGATATCGTGACCGTCAGTTCGATCGCAGGTCGTCGCGTACCCGGGCCGAACAGCAATGTCTATTCGGCGACCAAGCATGCGGTGAATGCCTTCTCCGAAGCACTGCGCCGCGAACTGGCCGAGCAGCATGTACGGGTCGGCGTCGTCGAGCCGGGCATCGTCACGACCGAGATGACCACCAGCGGCGACAAGTACGCCCCGGATGCACGGAATCCGTCGGGTCTGGGGTTTCTTCAGGCCGGAGATATCGCCGACGCGATCGGCTATATGGTGACACGCCCACGGCATGCCACCATTAACGAGATACTCATTCGTCCGACTGAACAGGCCGCCTGAACCGATACGGCTGAGCATGGCCCGACGAGCGGTCGGCACGCATTGGTGCGCCTCGACTGCCGTCGGCCAGGCCGGTCGCAGCCAGCCGTTCGCAGGGTGGTCGATCCAGGCATCGACGAGGGTGCTGGCACCGGGTTTCGACAGGGCGGCACGGTGCCAGGGCGCTTCGTCTAGCTATCGTTCTGCTGTTGGCGTCCCCCCAACAGTGCCGGTGCGTGGCCGAACAGGCGGGCCGCTGTGGGCACCTGCCGCGCTGCAAAACGAGATCGGCCGGGCGATTACAAGCGATGCTGGTTGCTGCGTACCGGTTTTTACGGGCGCATGGTGATCGCAACCGCGCCTGTCGCGATTGCCCACCGGGCAGCCGGCCAGACGCTGGCGCGAAACCGGCCTGCGGCACGGTGCGTCGGCTTCATTCCAGTATTTCGACCGTATCGCCACGCCTCAGTCGGCCGGGGTTCTCAGCAATCAGATTCTGGCCAAACATCACGTCCTTGCCCTGGTTACGATAGCTCGACAGCGTGCGCAGCGGTTCGCCATCAGTGCGGCGTCGGCCGGTGGCCGGGTCGACCGTGATCATGACGCAACGCGCGCAGGGCTTGGCCACACGAAAAACCACGTCGCCGATTCGGATGCGCCGCCAGGCGTCCTCGGCGAAGGCATCGACCCCAGCCACCACCACGTTCGGCCTGAACTGCGCCATCACGTGCGTGCCGTCAGTGCGCGCGTTGACGTCGGCCAGCGAGGCGGTACTCGTCAGCAGTAGCGGATAACCGTCGGCAAAGCTCACGCGGGTGCCGATCGTTTCTCGAAAACGGGCCGATCGCTCGCCGAGCCAGAGCAGATGCACTGGCTCGGCGACAATACGGCTGAACCAGGCATCGAGCGCAAAAGTGGTGGTGAAGGCTTCGAAATCGTCGGCCCAGACGCCGGTCGCGAACCGCTGCTCGCCGAAGTGATCCCGCGATGCGTCGAGCGCCGTCTGATCGTCGCAGAGCAGCCTCAGGTAGCGGCCGTCGAAGCGCGCCGTCACCCGCTGAAGCTGTGGGTGGGTGCGGGCCGTCACGAACCGCCCGTCCGGTTTGACCACCATGAAACGTCGATCCCGACACAGACCCTCTTCGGTGACTTCGGCCGAGTTCAGCGCTTCGCCTGCGGTGGACTTGATCGGATAGCGGGTAATAGCGGTCAGCGTGGCCAAGATCGAAGGACAGAAACGTAGCGTAGGCCTAGATTAGGATAACCGGGCGTTACCCGTCACGGTGGCTCGGCTGATGCGGGCGCCGGAGCCATGTGATCCGGTTCGACAGGTAGCCATGCGGCTGCCCCGGGACTGCGGCGGCTGCAACGCGTAGTCACCGTGATCTTCGCGGGCAGGTGCGCCCTGACAGAGACAAATCATGCCGATCCATCGGCTGGCCGATATGCCAGTCGCTGCGTTCGACGGGTTGTCGTATTTCGCCCGCGGCCGGATTCGCGGTCCGCGCATGCGCTGGGCGCTCGGGGCAGTTGGCGGTCTATCGGGTCCGGCTGCTGCAACAGCGCGAGCACCGAGTGTGTCTGCGTTACGTGCCGAGCATGATCGTCAAGAGTGGGCCGGCCGCGAAAGTACGGCACCCACCGGCCAGGCCGAGCCGGGCTGGCGAGGAAGGCGAAACGGCCGGGCTCGCAGCTACCGCAGGCCCGGCCGGGTGCCTCAGCCGTTGTCGGTGGGCGCAAGCAGCTTGTTGAAGTCCGTGTCGAGCTTGTCGAGCGAACTCGCGATATGTTCGCGCTGATCGGCGATCCACTGGTCCTGCTTTTTCAGCCGTTCACGGGCCTCGGCGAGCATACGGTCCATTTCGGCTGGCTGTGGGCCGCCGCGTGTGGCGCGGTTGTTGACAATAGCCGTCGGGTCCAGGGCATCGCGGAACTGCGACTCGGACATGGGCAGTTCGTGCGGCTGTTCCGGATCCTCGGCGGTCACGACCTCGGTATAGATCCGCTGGGCCTGCTCGTAGGGGAAATCCATCGGCTTGATGTCGTGCTCGCGCGCATAGCTGACCACGCCGGAGGCGAAATGATGCCCTACGCGGAAAGGCAGCTTGTGCTCCCGCATGAGGATATCGGCAAGCTCCTGAGACGCGGTCCAGTCGCTGTTGAGCTCGGCGAGGGCGCGTTCGGGGTCGATACGCAACGCCTTGAGGATCTTGTCGAACTTGTCGACCACCGTGATGCCGGCATCGACCATCGCCGAGTTCTGGGTGGCATCCTTCGGGTCGCTCATGCCGGGGGTGATGTTGTGCATCTGCATCATCGGGCCCAGCGCCAGCGTGATGGCATAGGATGCGTCGCTGCGGGTGGAGTTGAGCAGCCCCGGGTTGCGCTTTTGCGGCATCGAGCTGGACACGTAGGTATTGTCGCCGCCTTCCTGCAACAGCATCCATGGCTGCGGGTCGGCGTACTGGGTCAGCAGGTCCTCGACGAAATTGCCGGTATGCAGGGCGATGGCCGTGACGATGGAACCCACTTCCACCGGTTCGTCCATCGACGAGATCTGCGAGGCATCGTAGGCGTTGTCGACCACCGCATGGAATCCGAGATAGTCGGCCATACGCTGACGATCGAGAGGCCAGCTCGTGCCGTTGAGCACGGTGGTGCCCATGGCCGAACGATCGATTCGTTCATAAGCCTGGCGGATGCGCTGGGCATCGCGGTCCAGCCCCGCTGCGTGGCCCAGCAGTTGATGGCCGTAACTGTTGGGCTGAGCGGCCACGCCGTTGGTGTAATTGGGCACGATCGTGGCCTTGTGGCGGGCGGCCAGCTCGACCAGGGTCTTCGACGTGGTATTGAGATGGTCGGCCAGTTCGAGCAGGTCGTCGCGCAGGATCGCGGCACGGAAGGTGGCGTGCATATCCTGGCTGGAGCGCCCGGCGTGCAGCAGGGTCACGTCCATGCCGCCGGCGTCGATGAGCAACGGCTCGAACTTGATCACGCGGCCCGGCCGTTCGCCGCCCGGTTTGTTGCCGGCGTCGAGTACGTCCTGAAGCGCGCGGGCGATGGCCGGCGTCTTGTCCTTGTCCAGCAGGCCTTGCTGGGAGTTGATCACGGCGGTGGCCTTATTCATCTCGCCGAGCCAGAAGAATTCGTCGCGCTCGGTGTCGTCGGACTGCGCTGTTGCAACGCCTATCTGGCAAGCTGCGGCCAGGCCGATCGCCGCACAGCGCAGGGCGAGGGTTTTCTGGCGGCCAACGCGATCTGCGCGGTGATGTGTCGGTCGAAAAAACAATGTCGCGAGTCTCATGAAGGCCTCCCTGGCGCTGGATTCCGAATCGCCGGTCGGATGCAACCCATGCCCCGCTCAGACCGACAGGCAGCCCGTGTGCTCTACACACGTCCGCCATCGGAGAGATTATATGAATTCGCCCCCGGCATGGGTGGGCGCGATTGGCTCGCCCACCGCCGGCCCGGGCGATCCGGGGAGCGGCCTTTACGCCCACGTGCTTGCATGCCGGCGTATCGGAACGGGTGTGGCGGTTGACGTCCGTATGTCTGGACGTCGATAGTCCCGTGTCCCGATGCCGGGGCACAGCCAACGCCGAACGAGCGGATCACGATGGATTTTCTACTGCTTCATGGGGGCCTGCACGGTGGATGGTGCTGGCAGGAGACTGCGCGAACGTTGCGGGCTTTCGGGCATCGTGTCGTCACACCGACGCTCACCGGCTCCGGCGAGCGGGCCCATCTGCTGACACCCGAGATCGATCTGGATACCGGCATCGCCGATATCGTGGCCGTCATCGAGGCGGAGGAGCTGTCGGATCTGACTCTGGTCGCGCACAGCCTGGGCGGGGCGGTGGCATGCGGGGTGGCCGACCGCCTGGGCTGCGGGATCGTTACGCGTCTGTTGTTTCTCGATGCCATGATTCTGCAGAACGGGCGTTCTGTGCTCGACGAGATGCCACAGGAGGTCGCCGCCACCCGTCGCGAGATGGCGCGGGCGAGCGGCATGAACAGCATCGAGCCGATCGCGCCGGAGAGTTTCGGCCTGACCGACGCCGACCAGATCGCCTGGGTGGCGCGTCGGCAGACGCGTCAGGCATTCGGCTGCTTTTCCCAGCCGCTGAAGTTGGCCCACCCCGTAGGTAACGGGGCCGCTTGTACTTATATTCGTTGTACCCGCCCGCGGTACCCGGCGGTCGAACCCAGCGCCGCATGGGCGCGTGATCAACCCGGCTGGTCGTTCGTCGAATTCGATGCTTGTCACGACGCCATGGTGGAAAAACCGCACCGCCTGGCCTGTCTGGTCGAGACTCTCGCTGTGCGGGCGTGAGCAGACAGAGCGGCGATCGAAAACACAGCTTTCCGCTGCGAGGGCGGGACCGCCGACGCGGGCGTCGGCTGCGCGCCGGGCGGGCCGATCACGACTCGCCGACGAGCAGGCCGGGCAGACGTCGCAGCACCTGTTTGGAAAAGCCGAGACCGACGTGGCTGCCGGTCACTCGGATATGCTCGACGTCATCGCTGAAGCGGTCGATACAGGCCTGCCAGGCCACCACGCCATCCGAGGCGCTGTACAGCGCGCACACGGGGCGCCGCAGCGGTACGGCATAGCGCGCCAGGGTCGCGGCTTCGGCATCGTCGCTGCGAATGCCGCGCCGCTCGTAGACGTGTGCGACGCTCGTATATTTCGGTCCACCCACCACCGGGCTGCCGAGCGTGACCACGCGGTGGACAAGGTCCGGGCGTTCGCGGGTGATCTCGCGTGCGATATAGCCGCCCAGGCTCCACCCGACCAGCGATAACGGCTGCGCGAGACGGGCGCCGAGCCGTTCCAGCCGCTCGATCACGCGCGGCGCGAGCGCCTGTACATCGCCATGATTCGTCCCCTGGCCCCAGTCCCAGGTCCGAAAGCCGCAGCGGCGCAGATGCCGCCGGATCATCCACATCGAGCCCGGCCCGGCGCCCAGCCCCGGCAGCAGCATTACAGGGCGTCCGTCGCCGACGGGCTCGTGCGGGAGCATTCGCCATTGCGCCGGATCGAGCGCGAGCCGTAGTGGGGTAAGCAGTTCGCCGGCCAGCAGTCGCTTGGCAGGGGGCGCCATATGACGCCCGTATCGGCGCTCGAACTCGGCGCTGTTCATGGCAGGGAGTGCGGTGAATTCAGGCTGTCCAGCCAGTGTACGCGCGATACTCGTCGGCGAGCAGCGAAGAGGCCGTGCCGATCGGCTCAAAGATGAATACTGGCTTCCTCGCGCAGCGCAAAGATATCCCGGAACGCGATATAGATCGATACGCCGAGCACAGCCGTCGTCGCCAGAGCCAGCAGAGCGAACCATAGGATGCCGATTGCGCCCAGTGGGATCGCAAGCGACGGCATGTCGGCTACCGCGCGTACGACCATCACCATCAGCCGAATCGTCACGCCGAGCACGGCGAGCCCGATGGTGCCGACCACGATATGGACACACAGCGCGCGCCAGTTCAGAGCCAGGGCGCGCATGCTCCCCGCCGTGGCCGATAGCGGATCCTGATGACCAAAGAACACAAGGGCCGGTTGGAACCACATCGCGCTCGTGACCGCCACTGTGAGCGCGACGCTGAGGCCTGCGAACACGGTGATCGGCACGTGCCGGCCCACTGTCAGCATCAGACAGATCGTGCCCACCGTCTGAAGCGCGAACTGGATCAGCCCCGCGCCCAGCAGCGCACCGAAACGATGGCTGAAACCGGCCAGCAACGGTCGGTAGCCGAACGGCCGTCCATGCAGACGCCGGTGGGCCAGCACGGCCGGGCCGATCGCCAGACAAGGCAGCACGATCGTGGAAAGAATCCCGCCGACCCGGGGTACTAGAGAGCAGCCAGATACCACCGCGGCCGAGACCAGAATGAGCAGCAGTGCGGCGATCAGCCAGCGTCCGGACGTTGTGTGGAAGAGTGCGAAGCTATCGCGCCACCAGAGCAGGCCATGACGCGCCGGAACGACCTTCGGCGCCTCGATCCGGCACGGCGGATCGATGGGGTTCGACACCAGCATGCGGGCTCCTCGGACGCTGTTGGCTGGCTGAATTCAGCGCGCGAGTTTAAATCATCGAGCGCGCAGGGAGCAGCATGGCCGGGTGTTCTACCGGATAGGGCCGTCTTTGCCGACCGAGGACCGTCTATTGCCAGCCCATCTGCCAGGTGTCGTCATCGGTCAAAGCACGCCAGGCCAGCGTGAGCCTGCGCCGGGTAAGCACGGCCTCGAGTACGACATCGGCCACTTGCTCGCGGTCGTCGCGAATGACCTCGATCACTATGAAATGCTTTTCCCGACGCTGCGGGGCGAGCGCCGTCCATTTGCTGTTTGCAAGCTTGTTGGGGTGGATACGGTTCATGGAAGCTCACTGGTCGCGATCGCCGAGCCGTTCCAGCGGCGCGTTCGCTCGGCGGCAGGGATATGGCTCAGGGACCGGCCGCCGACAGTCGACGCAGGCGAGAGGTAATCATCAGCCGCCAGCCCAATAGTACGGCGGCCACGCTCAGCCCGGCCACCAGTCCGATCCAGTAGCCGTACACGCCCAGGCCGTCGAACCAGCCATGGACACCGCGGCCGAGCATATTCCCGAGCCCGACGCCCACGCCCCAGTACGAGATCAGGGTCACGGCCATGATGATGCGCGTGTCCTTATAGCCGCGCAGCGCGCCGGCGATGCTCACCTGCAGCGCATCCGAAAACTGGAACAGAGTGGCGATCAGCAGCAACTGTACCGCTAGGCGGCGTACTGCGGTATCACCGCTGTACAGTGACACCACCGCCGGGCCGGCCAGCACCAGAATGATATCAACGACCGCAGCCGCTGCCAGCGCACAGCTCAGACCGTTGTACGCCACGAAGCGCGCGTGGCGGTATTTGCCACGGCCAAGTGCCTGGCCGACCCGCACGGTCAGTGCCATGCCCAGCGACAACGGCAACATGAACAGCACGGAACTGAAGTTCAGCGCCACCGTGTGCGCCGCGATCACGATCTCGCCGTAGCCGGCCAGAAACAGTGCGATCAACGTGAACAGCGACACTTCGGCGAAGATCGCCACGCCCACCGGCAGACCAACACGCAGCAACTCCCCGATCAGCGGCGGCGACGGCCAGGAAAAGCGGGTGCCCACGCGGGCATGCCGATAGACCGGCGCGAGACGCGTGTAGGCGAGCATCGCGATGAACATCACCCACATCGAGGTAGCGGTGGCCAGTCCGCAGCCGGCCGCACCCAGCGCCGGCAGATCGTGCAGTATCGACGGCAATGCCTGACCGAAGAGTCCCGCCAGCCCCGCGCCGCCGTAGATCAGGGTGTAATTGCAGACGATGTTGACGGCCAGGCCGAGCAGGGCGAACTGCAGCGAGGCTCGCGTATGGCCCATGCCGTCCGAATAGAACCGCAGCGTTTCGTAGAGTGCGATGGCCGGCAGGCCCAGCGAAACCCCCTGCAGATAGCGCGCGGCCAACACCGCCACGTCCGACGGCACCGACATGAACTCGAACAGCGGCATGGCCAGCGTACGGGTGGCGAGCGCGCAGAGCAGGCCCATGGCCAGCGCCACCCACAGCGCCTGATGCACCGACGGCCGGATCGCAGAGAACCGGCGTGCGCCGACGTGCTGGGCAACGATCGGCGTCAGGCCCATCAGGGTACCGATCATGAACAGCACCAGCGGGAACCACAGACTGGAACCGACCGACACCGCGGCCAGATCCAGCGCGCTGGCATGGCCGGACATGGCCACGTCCACCGTGCTCATCGCCACCTGTGCGAGCTGGGCACCGAGCACCGGCAGCGCCAGTCGCATCAGGCGTGCGCTCTCGATTCGGCTGAGCCGGGCGCGGCGGACGAAAGACACGGTCACCAACCTTGAGGGTATGAACGATAACTCGGGCGGGACGGGTTGTCGGAGCCACACGAGCGCGGCGGGATTCTAGCCTGTTTGAGGCCCGGCCGGCGTTGCACGGCGCGCACTCGCCGCGTCGGGCGCCGCGGTCATCCGTGGGCTGGAAACCATGCGGTGTCGGGTCGGGGTCGGCCACGCAATGGGCATAACTCACGGCGATGGGCGGTTGGTGGCACGGGTAGGGCCGGCAGGCGCCCGGGATGACCATGCGGCTGGCGGCGAGCTAGGCGACGTTGCGCAGCAGCTCCGAGACCACTCGTTCCAGGTCGATAAGGGAGCCGCAGCGGGCGACCTGGTGGCAGTGGGCCCGATAGCGCCCCATTTCCGAATCGCCGCTGTCCCAGGCCGTGCGCGGTTCGGGATTGAGCCAGATAAGCCGTTGGCTGCGTTCGTAGATGCGCCGCAGCAGGTCGGTTCGCGGGTTGCCGCCATTGTTGCGCGCGTCGCCCAGAATCAGGACGGTCGAATGCCGATCGATATCGTTCAGCGCCATTGCGTTGAAATCGGCCAGGGCCTGGGCATAGTCGGTGGATCCCTGGCCGTGGTCGTGTAGCGTTCGGCGGACCGCCTCGTCCAGATCGTACTGTCGGAACAGATCGGTCACCTCCGCCAGGCGCGAACAGAACACGAATGCACGTACCTGGGACAGCACCTCGCCGAGGCTGTATAGAAACATCAGCATGAAGCGTGCGTAGTGGGCAACCGACCCGGAGATGTCGCAGATCACGAACACGCGAGGCCGCTCGACACGGCGCGACTTCCAGGCCAGCTCGATCATGTGGCCGTCATGGCGCATGTTCCGGCGCAGCATTTGGGGCAGGTTCAAGCGGCCGCGCTGGGTGACACGGCGCCGGCGGGAATGGGCCGCGATGAGCTGGCGGGCCATACGCTCGATCATGCGCCGCATGATGGCATCGTCGTGGCGCTGCACGCTGGATAGGCGCGTGCTGCGTAGCCGCCGTTCGCGAAGCCGGCGGCCGCGCGTGTCGGCATGCAGGGCGTACTGGGCTTCGACGTGTTCACGTATCTGTCGGCGCAGGCGCTCCCGGCGCCGGTCCAGTTCGGCGGCCAGCCGCCGGTCTGCCGGTTCCGCGGAGGCGGCCCGCATCGTGATCTCATCCATGAGTTCGGGCCGGCCGAGCCGGTCCATCAGCCGCAGCGTGTACAGCCCGTGCTGGGTGAACAGCTGGATATCCTCGAGTGCGACTTCCCGAGCAGCGCCGGCAATGGCCATCGACAGTGCGACCGGATCGTCGGCGACGAGCAGCCGCCCGAGCGACGAGGACGGCTGGCTCATCAGCGGTGCCGGCTCTCCGGCGCCTGTCGGGTCCGACCGATCCTCGGCCAGCGTGTCGCTGGCCTGGCCGCCGTGACGACGGGCATTACCGCCACTGCTGCCGCCCTGGGCCTGGCCGTGGCCGTTGGCTTGATCGCCGGCCATGGCGTCGCCCGAATCGTTGGCCGCGGCGGGCGGGGTGTTCGTGCCCGTCTTGGTTTCGAACCGCTCGTCTGTGCCGGGCAGCTCATCGTCGGCGATAGCGGGCGTGGCGGTAAAATCCTCGAAACGGAAGAAACGCTCGAAACACCCGTCAAAGGCACGGGATTCGGCTTCGCTCTTGGCCAGTGTAGCGCCGAGGGCTTCCTTGAGTTGCTGGCGGTCGTGCCAGCCGACCAGCTCGGCAACGCGAAACGCGTCCAGGGTTTCGGCCGTGGACACGCGAACATCGGCCATGCGCAAAGCGCGCACGAATCGGGCGAGCGTGGCCTCCACGGCTCAGCCAGCGCCGACCGCGCGTCGGATCATCGCGGGCAGCTGCAGTTCGATCCGATCGATGTCGTCCTGGAACTTCAGCAGCACGTTGAGCGTTTCGCTGACCCATTCGGCATCGAGCTGTTCGACATGCAGCAGCAGCAGGGTGCGCGCCCAGTCGATCGTTTCGCTGATCGCAGGCGCCTTGCGCAGATCCATCTCCCTGAGCGCCTGTACGAAGGCCACCAGCTGGCCCCGTAATGCCGCCGGTATTTCGGGCACGCGCGTACGGATGATCTGTTCCTCCAGTCGCGCGTCCGGAAAGGGGATGTACAGATGCAGACAGCGGCGCTTGAGCGCATCGGAGACTTCACGCGTGTTGTTCGACGTAAGGAAAACGATCGGCGGCGGGCCGGCGGCGGCAATGGTGCCGATCTCGGGCACGGTGACCTGATAGTCCGACAGCATCTCCAGCAGCAGCGATTCGAACTCTTCGTCGGATTTGTCGATCTCGTCGAGCAGCAGCACACTGCCCTCGCGCTCGCGCAAAGCCTTGAGCAAGGGCCGTGGCTCGAGGAAGGCCTCGGAGAAGAATATATCGTCGTGCTGATGCAGGCGCTGCACGGACTCCGCCAGACCGCGCGCCCCGCCCAGCGCATCGTCGATCTGGTCCTTGAGCACCTGGATGTACATCAGCTGCTTGCCGTACTTCCATTCGTACAGCGCCTTGGCTTCATCGATGCCTTCGTAGCATTGCAGCCGGATCAGCGGCAGGCCGAGCATGCGCGCGGTGGTCTTTGCGAGTTCGGTCTTGCCGACGCCGGGCGGACCTTCGACCAGTACCGGCTTGCGCAGATGAAACGCCAGGTAGACCACGGTAGCGATGCGGCTGGAACCGATATAGGCGTGTTGCGCCAGGCCGGCCGATACCTGATCGACAGAGGCCATGGCTGCGCTGGACGGGGCAACTAAGGGTTCGGTCACACAGGGCTCCGGTGGAAGATCGGCCGTATCGATAATGGCGGCCATCATAGCCGCCCGTACGCAGTGCCGACCAACGCGACCGGTAGCTCGAGTCGGCCCGGCCCGGGCGCTGTTCGTGCGCACGAGGTTTGCGGACACGCCTGGTGCCGCGGCAGCATGGGCGTTTCACGGTCACCAGGACAGGCCGGATGCGTATCGCGCTACTCGATGATTATCAGCAGGTCGCCCGTGACCTGGCGGACTGGGACCGGCTGCCCGACGGTGCACGTCTAACGGTCTTCAACGATCATCTGGCCGACGAGGATGCGCTGGTTGACCGCCTGGCCGCGTTCGACGTGATCGGGGTCATGCGTGAACGAACGCCCCTGACACGCTCGCTGATCGAACGACTGCCGGATCTGCGCCTGATCGTGACGACCGGCACGGGTAATGCATCGATCGACGTGGCGGCGGCGCGCGAACGCGGCATATGTGTCTGCGGCACCGACTCGCTCGGTTTTGCCACGGCCGAACACACGATGGCGCTGATGCTGGCGCTGGCACGCAATCTGGTGGGCGAAGCCAATTCGGTGGCCCGTGGTGGCTGGCAGCTCGGGGTGGGGCGTGATCTGCGCGGCGCAACCCTGGCACTGGCCGGGCTGGGCCGGCTGGGCAGCGAAGTCGCCGCCCTGGGCCGGGCGTTCGGCATGCGCGTCATCGCCTGGAGTGAACACCTGAGCAGTGCGCATGCCGCGGCAAACGGGGTCGAGGCAGTATCAAAGGATCGGCTGCTGCGCGAAGCCGATTACCTGTCCATCCACCTGCGCTTGTCGCCGCGGACCGCCGGCCTGTTCGGGGCGCCCGAGTTCGCACTGATGCGGCCCCGCGCCTGTCTGATCAATACCTCGCGTGCGCCGATCGTGGATACCGGTGCCCTGCTGGCCGCGCTCGAGGCTGGCCGACCGGGTGCGGCCGCCCTGGATGTATTCGATATCGAGCCGTTGCCTGCCGACAGTCCGCTGCGCGGCCATCCGAAACTGCTGCTGACCCCGCATATCGGCTATGTCACCGAGCCGACCTACGAGCTGTTCTATCAAGGTACGCTGGAAGCCATACTGGCCTTCGACGCCGGCCGGCCGATCCGCGAGATCACGGCCTGAGCCAACACGGCCGGCTCAATCCGACAGCGCCTTCATCTGGCGATACAGGTCGGCCTTGCCTTCGAAACCGATACCGGGCAGTTCGGGCAGGGTCACATGACCGTTGCGGACCTCGACGCCGTCCGGGAAACCGCCGAACGGCTGAAACAGGTCCGGATAGCTTTCGTTGCCCCCCAGGCCCAGGCCGGCGGCGATGTTCAGCGACATCTGATGGCCACCGTGGGGAATACAGCGGCTCGCCGACCAACCGTGCTCCGCGAGCATGTCGAGCGTGCGCAGGTATTCCACCAGGCCGTAGCTGAGCGCGCAGTCGAACTGCAGCCAGTCGCGGTCGGGGCGCATGCCGCCGTAACGGATGAGGTTGCGCGCATCGGCCATGGAAAACAGGTTCTCGCCGGTGGCCATGGGGTTACGATAGTAGTTGCGCAGCATGGCCTGCAGCTCGAAGTCCAGCGGGTCGCCGGCCTCTTCGTACCAGAACAGGTCGTAGGCCGACAGCGCCTTGGCATAGGCGATCGCGGTATCGAGATCGAAGCGGCCGTTGGCGTCCACAGCGAGCTTCTGGCCGTCGCCGAGCACGCTTAGAACAGCATCGATACGGCGCAGGTCGTCGTCGAGCGACGCGCCGCCGATCTTCTGTTTGACCACTGTGTAGCCGCGGTCGAGATAGCTGCGCATCTCGTCCTTGAGTTTCTGGTGGCCCTTGCCGGGGTGGTAGTAGCCGCCAGCGGCATAGACGAACACTTCGCGGTTCGCCCGGCCGTCGCCGTAGCGCTCGGCCAGCAGGTCGAACAGCGGCCGCTCGGCAATTTTCGCGACCGCGTCCCAGACCGCCATATCGATGGTGCCGATCGCCACCGAGCGTTCGCCGTGCCCGCCGGGCTTTTCGTTGGTGAACAGGGCGTTCCAGATACGGTGCGCATCGAGGTTGTCACCGGTGTCGTCGACCAGCGTATCCGGGTCGGCAGCCAGGACACGGGGGATAAAGCGTTCCCGCATGAGCGAGCCCTGCCCGTAACGGCCGTTGGAGTTGAAGCCGTAACCCACTACTGGCCGACCGTCGCGGATCACATCGGTGATCACGGCCACCAGGCTCAGCGTCATATGTGAAAAGTCGATATAGGCGTTGCGTATCGGCGAGCTGATCGGAACGGTCTTTTCGCGGATGTCGACGATTTTCATGGCGAGCGGTCAGTCGATGGAACGAATGCCCATCATCGGCATCCGGCGTCGGCGATGCCAATGCTATTTTTCTAGTATTTTATGCCGCCATGGCACCGGCCGATGAGTTCGATGAATCTGTCCTGGCTCGAGGATTTCATGGCGCTGGCGGCCAGCGGCAACTTCTCGCGCGCGGCTGCGTCACGGCACATGACCCAGCCGGCCTTCAGCCGGCGTATTCGTGCCCTCGAACAATGGGTGGGCACGGAGCTGTTCGATCGCTCCAGCCAGCCCGCACGGCTCACGGCGGCCGGCGATTGGTTCGAATACACCGCGGTGGAACTGCTCGAACGCATCGCGCAGGTGCCCGCTCAGACACGCGCGGTTGCGGCGGCCGACGCGGGCGAGCTGCGCTTCGCGGCAACCCATGCCCTGTCGTTCACGTTCGTCCCCGGCTGGCTGCAACGCATGGAACGCCGAGCCGCGGTCGGCCGGGTAAGTCTGGTCTCGGATGTGCGCCAACGCTGTGCACAGATGCTGCTCGCAGGGCAGGTGGACTTCGTGCTCGGCCATGCCCACCCGCAGGCACCCAGCGAACTCGACGCCCAGAGCTGTCCGTCGCTTCTTATCGGCGACGACGTCCTGCTGCCGGTGGCTGCAGCAAATGCGGCGGGCGAGCCGCGCTATTTGCTGACGCATGCCTCACCGGGATCGCCGATCGCCGTGCTCGGCTACAGCAACGAATCCGGCATCGGCCGTATCCTGCACATGCTCAAGGGCGACGCGCTCGAGCATGCTTCGGTGACCCGTGTCTTCACCGCCCACCTGGCGTCGGTCCTGCGCACCATGGCCCTCGACGGCCGCGGTATCGCCTGGCTGCCGCGGACGCTGATCGCCGACGATCTGGCCGCCGGGCGTCTGAGCGTGGCCGCAGACGCCGGCTGGCATGTCGCACTGGAGGTGCGTTTGTATCGCGGCCACGGTCCGCTGGCTGCGGCCAGTGAGGCGTTCTGGCGCGACGCGCACGCCTGAGCCAACCGGAAAGGGAGGCAACTGTGCGCCGTCGCTCGCCACCTGTGCAGGGTGGCTGCCGATAGTCGCAGCGGCGCGATTGAATTCCTTGTACTTTATCGTCCGGTCCGGCGATGGCGGCCCCGGGTGGCGAAATGGCGTGCTGATACGCGCGCGGCGGTTGCCGGGAGGCCGCCAGTCCGAGCAATACTGAATACACAAAGCTTGCTGCCCGCAAAAGCGGCTGATATAAATTGAACAGTGTTTAATTAAGAGGTTTCGCGCCATGGCTTCCGGACAGTTCCAGCTGCTTGGACAGCGACGCTTCTCGCCGTTCTTCTTCACCCAGTTTCTCGGCGCGTTCAACGACAACCTGTTCAAGAACGCGCTGGTCATTCTCATTGCGTTTCAAGGCTCGTCGATGGCGGGTACCGGCATGAGCGCCGATGTGCTGGTCAACCTGGCAGCGGGTCTGTTCATCCTTCCGTTCTTTCTGTTCTCGGCGAGCGCCGGACAGTTCGCCGACAAGTACGACAAGGCGGTGCTGATGCGGTGGATCAAGGCGCTCGAGATCGTGATCATGGCCGGTGCCGCGGCGGCCTTTGCCTTGGACAGTCTGGCGCTGCTCATGGCGCTGCTGTTCTTGATGGGGGCACAGAGCACCTTGTTCGGGCCGGTGAAATACGGCTATCTGCCGGCGCATCTGGACAATCGCGAGCTGACCGGCGGCAACGGTATGGTCGAACTCGGCACGTTCCTCGCGATTCTGTTGGGCACGATCGCCGGCGGCGAACTCGTGCATGTGGTCGGCGACCGCACACTGATCATCGGTGCGTGCGTACTGGTAATCGCGCTACTGGGCTGGCTGGTGAGTCTGGGCATTCCGCATACGCCGGCCAGCGCGCCCGGGCTGAAATTCAACTGGAACCCGATCACCGAGACCGCGCGTATCGTGGGCTTCGCGCGCGTCGATCGCACGATCTTCCTGTCGATCATGGGCATCAGCTGGTTCTGGGCGGTAGGGGCGATCTATCTGGCGCAGCTGCCCAACTACGTAAAGGTCGACCTGGGCGGCGACGCGACGGTCGTCACGTTGCTGCTGGCGTTGTTCTCTCTGGGGATCGGCCTTGGTTCCATGTTCTGCGACCGCCTGTCCGGCGGGCGGATCGAACTCGGGCTGGTGCCCTTCGGTGCCGCCGGGCTGGTGGTCTTCGGCCTGCATCTGGCGTTTGCGAAGGTAGCGGCGCACCCGGTGCCGGTCGGCGTGATCGGCTTTCTCGGCCTGGACGGCAGCTGGCGCGTGTTGCTCGATCTCGGGCTGATCGGGCTATTCGGCGGCTTTTATATCGTGCCGTTGTATGCGCTCATTCAGGAGCGGGCACCGCGCGAACGGCTGTCGCGCATCATCGCGGCCAATAGCGTGATCAACGCGCTGTTCATGGTGATCGCCTCGCTGTATGCCGTGGCTGCGTTCAAGCTGGGGCTGAGCATTCCCCAGCTGTTTCTCACCGTGGCTGTCATGACCGCTGCGGTCGTACTGTTCATCTTCAAGCTCGTGCCCGAGTTCACGATGCGTTTCATCGTGTGGCTGCTGGTCAGCACGATCTACCGGGTGCGAGTACGGGGAATGGCGAATCTTCCGGAGACCGGCGGCGTGCTGTTGGTGTGCAACCACGTCAGTTTCATGGATGGCTTGATCCTCGGTGGCGTGATCCGGCGACCCACCCGGTTTGTGATGTACCACACGATATTCGATATCCCCCTACTGTCGTTTGTCTTCCGCACAGGTCGGGCGATTCCGATCGCGCCGGCCAAGGAGGATCCGGAACGACTGGCGGTGGCTTACGACACGATCGCGCGCGAGTTGGCCGACGGGCAGGTGGTGTGTCTGTTTCCGGAAGGCGAGATCACCCACGACGGAGCCATGCGCGAATTCCGCAAGGGTGTCGAACGCGTGGTCGCGCGCACACCGGTGCCGGTAGTGCCGATGGCGCTGCGCGGCATGTGGGGCAGCTGGTTTTCGCGTTCGTCCGGGCAGGCGATGTCGGGCTGGCCGCGCCGTTTCTGGTCGCGTATCGAGCTTATCGCCGGCGCCCCGGTCGCCGCCCAGCGAGTCAACGCCGACGATCTGCAACGCCGGGTGCAGATCATGCTCGACACCGGTCGGCCGGTCAGTGACCCGGCGGCGGACGATGAGACGCAACCAGTCCGTCGAGATAGTGAATGACCAGGTCGTCGGTCAGATGCTCGGTGGCCCGGCCGCCGACCAGGTGGAGCTTGTGTGTGAGGCTGAGTATGCAAATGCCGTGCACGCCGCTCCACAGCGCCTGGGCCGCGGCGGCGAGCGCCGCACCTTCGGTATGCGAGGCCGCGGCCAGTGGCGGCAGAATCAGATCTACCAGCCGCTGTATACGCGCATCGACATAGTCCGGGCCGACCATGTCCTCGGGCAGACGATGTTCGAAACACGCGCGCCAGCGGTTTGGGTGAGCGCGTGCAAAGGCGGCATAGGCACGCGCGGCCTTGATCAACTGCCGCCTTGGATTGCGTTCGTCTGTCACGGCGCCTGACAGCTGGGCACCCAATGCATCGAGCGTGCGTGCGTTGACGTGCAGGACGACGTCATCGAGGTTCTTGAATATCAGGTAGAGGGTGCCCGGGGTGTAGCCGATTGCCCGCGCGATCGCGCGCGCGCTCAGGCCGGTCAGGCCCTTGTCGGCGATCAGGCGTTCGGCGGCATCCAGAATGAGTTCGGTCAGCTGTTCGCGGGTATGTTCGCTACGGCGGGCCATGGGCGACACAAGAGCAAGCGGATCGGGCGGTCATGATCGCATCGAACGGCGTTCATCGCAGGATCGGCGGGCGCCCGCGCCGGACTCGGCGGATGATTGTTTACCCCGATTGGCAGATACTGTTCAGACATCGCCGTCGCCGGCATTGGCTCGGTTGCTGGGTCTGGCGGGGTGTGTGCCTGCGTTCGCGGATAGACAACGGAGACCAGTGTCATGCGCTTCATGTTGTTGATGATTCCCAAGGGCTACGAGAGCGCCGAGCCCGGTACGATGCCGGATGCGCCAGCGGTGACCGAGATGATGAAATACAACCATCGTCTGCAGGCGGCCGGTGTACTGCTCGGCCTGGACGGCTTGCATCCGCCGTCGATGGGCGCACGGGTTCGTTTTATCGACGGCCAGCCGCAGGTCAGCGATGGGCCGTTCGCAGAGGCCGCCGAGACGCTCGGCGGCTATTGGTTGATCGACGTCGCCTCGCGCGAGGAAGCGATCGCCTGGGCGTCGCGCTGTCCGGCCGGCGAGCACGAAATCATCGAAGTGCGTCAGGTACAGGCCTTCGAGGATTTCGCGGCCGATGTACAACAGGTGCCCGGCTTCCCGGAAATGCAGTCGCCGATGGATGACACCGGCGCGCTTTGAACGAACCGGCGTACCGGTTCAGCCGGTGCATGGCCCCATATTGCGTATCGGCTGGGTCAGTGCGGCGCGGCAGGGTGAAGGCTCGAACGCGCATCCTGCAATACCCCGATCGCCGAGTGTACGAACACGCCGGCGATCAACAGCCCGATGACGACATCCGGCCAGACGCGGCCGGTTGCGGCCACAAGCATGGCGGCCAGCAGCACGCCGCCGTTGGCCAGCAGATCGTTGCGTGAACAGACCCACGACGAGCGCATGTTGACGTCGTCGTCGCGGTGGCGCGTCAGTAGCAGCAGACAGAGCAGGTTGGCGCTCAGTGCAAGCAGTCCGACGCCCGCCATCACGGCCGGTTGCGGTGGTTGTCCGCTGATGGCCTTGAACGCGGCCTCAGCGAGTACGATCACACCGAACAGCAGCATGAGGCTGCCCTTGAAGCCAGCCGAGACGGCTTTCCAGCGCGCGCTCCGGGCGACCACGAACAGGCTGAGCCCGTAGACGAGGCTGTCGCCCAGCATATCGAGCGAGTCGGCGAGCAGAGCGGACGAGCCGGCCAGCCAGCCGGCACTGAATTCGATGACGAATAGCGCAGCGTTTAGGCCGAGTACCAGCCACAGCATGTGCGCCTGACGTTCTCGCAGGCGCGCGATATGGGCATCGTCTTCATTGCAGCAATGAGCCATGGCCAGGCTCCGGGGAGTGATCCATGCCAGCATGAAGGTTAAAGTGACTTGAAGGTCAAATCCGCGTCATTCCATGCTCACTATATCCGAAGCCGCACGGCGGGCCGGTTGCAGCGCCTCGGCGATCCGCTATTACGAACGCGCGGGCCTGCTGCCGCCGCCGTATCGCGGCCACAACGGCTATCGTTATTATCACGAACGCGAGGTCGAGCGGCTCGGCTTTGTCACGCGTGCCCGTGCGCTCGGTTTTCCGGTGTCGGCCGTGGCCGATCTGTTGTGTCTGGCCGATCACCCTGAGGCGCCGTGTGATTCGGTCGATCGATTGCTCGCCCATCAGCTCTCCGACGTGGACATGCGCCTGGATCGGCTGCAGTGCTTGCGTATGCGGTTGGCCGAATTACAGAGCGTCTGCGCAGGCGGCCACCCCATGCGGGACTGCGGCATTCTCGCGGCTCTCGGTGGCGATGGCCCGCCCGATGCCGCCGGTTGATCCGCGCGCAGTCGAGCGCATCAGAGCATAGGGCCGATCACGGCGTGGCCTTCCCGCCAGTGCCGGATGGGCCATATCGCCCGCCGTGCGGCCCGGCACGCAGCAGGCTGATCTCCAGCGATACGCGTTCGACGAGCACGGGGTAGACAGCCTTTCGGCCGGTTCGCGCGGATCATGGATCGGAGTGATCGGTTCAAGTCGCTCAAGGGACATGGCGTGATCGCCGAACGACAGCCAGTACGGCAGGCCCGCAGCGTCGGGGCCGATGTGAGCTGTGCTCGAACGGGGCGGCATCACTGGCTGGCAGCGTGTGCGGTATAGTCCGCCCGAGGGGCGTGGTTCGAGAGTATCTTGGTCGACTATACGCCTCTCGCCGATCTCCTTATCCGGCCTCGGGGCGAGTTAGACGAGCCGATGCCAGGTACAGAACCGGCTTTCGACCCGGGTCAGCCCGGCAAAGGTGATCTGGCCGGTCGATCGGCATGCGCAGGTCGGCATGCCAGTCGCCGGCCTATAGCCAGCACACCTGCGTATCGGGGTCGATGAACGTCGGTTCGCCGTCGGCCGGTTCGGCCTGGCGCGTGCGATGCCACAGGCCGTGATCGCGCGGTGGCATCCTCGACCGTCTTGCAATCCTGGGGCGCGATCAGACTTGCCATGAGATCGGGTACCTCGAGCGGCGGCAGTCCATCGTCCACGGCGTGGTACACCGTATCGTGGATATCCGCGAGCACGGCGAGCCGATCCATGCGGACGATGCCGGCCGCGGCTGGGAGCAGCTGTCGACTGGCCATGGATTCGGGTTCGCCGGTTTCCGAGTGATAGAACCCACGGCGCGCCCGCCGAGACGAAGCCCGGTTCGACGAACGCGCCGATCGGCGCTCAGGCCGGCAGGGCGCCGCTCTGTTTGGCCTTATGGGTCGAGATGGCGTCCATCAGCTCCGGCGCCAGCACGTCGTAGGGCGTCAGACCCAGTTCGCGCAGTCGGCCGCGAATCTTGTCCATATTGTCCGGTTTCTCGCCGGTTTCAATGATCGACGAGACGAACGCGGCGAATTTTGGCTCGCTCCACCCGCGTTCCGACGACAGCTCGGTATGGACGAAATCCAGCCCGTGGAATGGATGACTCTCGTCTTCGATCCGACCGAACATGTGCGTACCACACTCGGTGCAGGCATGGCGCTGTATCGGCGCGCTGCTATCCACGACCGCCAGCTTGTCTTCGTTCTCGGCCACCGAAACCGCTTCGCGGGATACGACTGCCACCAGCGAAAAGCGTGCGCCCTGAGGCTTCCAGCATTTGCTGCAACCACATGCATGATTGTGGGCGGTCTGTGCACCCACTCGTACCTTCACCGGCTTGCTGGTGCATTTGCAGCTGAGCGTGCCGCCCGAGAAGTCACCGTTGCCCGGAGTGATGCCGTTATCGATGGCCGGGTGAATGCTCGGCTTGCCGTCGGTTGTCTGGCCGGCGTTGCCGCCGCGATCGCGCATGGGCTCGGCCCGTGCCGAGGGCGGGGTGTTGTTCCGTGCAGCCGGTTTATCGTCTTTCTTGCCGGTCAAGGCATCGATGATCTTTTTCAGCATGGGGATCTCCTTTGTTCCGAAACTCGCGATTATTTATTGGTATGGCGAGCGCGCAGGATGTGGTCGGTGGTCGATCCATAACGCCTGACGCGCCCTGACCCGGATATCGTCGCCGGCGGAGCCGACCCGGTTGAACCGCTTTTGGCGCCGGGCAGACAGCGCGCACGACGATGCGCATCCGTTGCCGATCACTATCGGCCGGATGGACGTGGTTGTCCAATAGGAATCGCGCGCCCGGCCCATAACCGGCGCTTATTCATGACGACCGCCCCGGCCGACGGCCGGGGCGGGCAGCGGGTCTCAGACCGACTGAGCCTTGGGCGCCTCATCGGCCAGAAAGGCCTCGACGAGATCGATCAGGATCTGGGCGGCCTCGCGCTGATAGGCGTCGACTTCCTCATCCTCATTGCCGCCGGCGTGAGCACCCAGTTCCTCTTCGGCCGGATCGGCATCGTCTTCGCTGTCCTCGAACGCCTGGTAGTTCTCGAACGGCGCCTCGCCCTTGGCCTTGCGATGCTCGTTGGCCAGCGCCAGGCTTCGTGCCTTGAGCTGGTCCTGCTCGCGGCGTCGCTTATCGAGGTTCAGCGACACCTCGGTCTTCTGGCTCTGCTCGCGGGCCAGATCGATCCGCTTGATCCGGTACTGGTAGTCCGCATCGGTGGCCACTCGCTCGCTGTGCTGACGCTTGAGCGTGGGCAGCAACTGCGCGATCTCGTCGGAATACGGGTAGGCGGTTGGTTCGATCGTGTCCCAGGGCAGGGCGTTGGGCAGCGCCGATTCACCGATCTTTTCCGGGTCGATGGCCGGTGGGAACGTGATGTCCGGCGTCACGCCGCGGTCCTGTGTGCTCTTGCCGGTCACCCGGTAGAACTTGGCCTGGGTGAGCTTGATCTGGCCTTCCGAGAGGGGCAGCAATGTCTGGACCGTGCCCTTGCCGAACGTCTGGCTGCCCAGCACGATGGCGCGGCCGTAATCCTGCAGCGCACCGGCTACGATTTCGGAGGCCGAGGCGGACAGCCGGTTGGTGATGACGGCCAGCGGACCGTCGTAGACCGGACCGTTGTTGCGATCGCCCAGTACCTGAACCTTGCCTTCAGCATCGCGGATCTGAACTGCCGGCACCGAGTTCATGAACAAGCCGGTGAGTTTCATCGCCTCGCCGAGCGCGCCGCCGCCATTGTTGCGCAGGTCGAGTACCACGCCGGCCAGCTTGTCGTTCTTCTTGAGGTCGACCAGCAGCTTCTTCACATCGGCCGCGGTACCGTTGTAGAACGACGGCAGAGTGATCAGACCGACGTCGACGGTCTGGCCGTCGCGCTGGAGTTCGATGATCTGCTTGCGGGCGGCCTGATCCTTGAGCTCGATCTTGTCGCGCACGAGCGTCACGGTCTTGGTCTGGCTGTTGTCCGCGGGGGCAATCTGCAGTCGGACAGTGCTGCCTTTCTTGCCACGGATCAGCTGCACGGTCTCGTCCAGGCGCATGCCCACGACATCGGTGAATTCACCGGAAGCGCCCTGACCAACGGCGGTGATGCGATCGGTCGGCTTGAGTTTTCCGGATTTCGCAGCCGGCCCACCCGGGATCAGCCGTACCAGTTCGGCATAGCCATTCTTGGAACGAAGTTCGGCACCGATACCCTGCAGCTGCAGGTTCATGTCGATGCTGAAATCCTCCGAGCGCCGCGGCGAGAAGTAGTCGGTATGCGGGTCGTAGCTATGGGTGTAGGCGTCCATGTAGGCCGAGAACGCATCCACCGGCTCGGTCTGGCGCAGCTGCTTGAGTTCGTTGGAATAGCGCTGGGTCAGCCGCTTGGCGATTTCCTCGTCGTCCAGATCGTCGAGCTTGAGATTGATGATCTGGTTTTCCAGCTGCTTGGTCCACAACGCTTCCCGTTCGGCCGCGTTGGCCGGCCAGTTCGCGTCCTCGCGATCAACATCGAAGCTTTCGTCGTCGGTGATATCGATCTTGTCGATGCCGGCCTCGATCTTGTTGAGCGCCCACTGATCGATCTGGATCCTGCGTTTCTGGTACGTGTTGTAGATATCGAACGCGGCCTGGGTCTGGCCGTCCTTGAGCTCGTCGTCGAGCTTGTCGGCATAGCGTTCGCGCAGTCGCTCGATATCGGAGGCCAGAAACACGCCGCGGGTGCCGTCCAGTTCCTCGATATAGGCCTCGAAGAACTTGCGCGAGAAGGCGTCGTCCAGGTCCACCTTGTTGTAGTGGTTGTCCTGCAGCTGGCGCACGATCTCGCGGTCGATCTCGTCCTGGTTGTCGTCGGGTTTGAGCGGGGTATAGCCCTCGGCGTGTCCTGCGCCCGCGTCGGGTACCGGTTCGGGGCTGGTATCCGACGCGCAGCCCGCCTGAGCGAACAGAGTCAGAACCAGCAGCAGGGACAAAGCGAACTTGTGCATCGAATCACTCGCTGTTTGAGCCGTGTCGAGCCCGCGACAGGCGCGACGATCATGCCGCGAATCGGCGTAGTAAACAAAGTGTTGGCGCAGCCTAGGGTCGTGCCACTTTCACGATACACGATTTGCGACCGATGATCGGACCGTATTTGCACGCAGCACGGGCTTTTTTCACGTGTGCGGGTCCGACACTCGTACTCGCGGGATGTTCAGCCGCCGGCGCGCCGGTTCAGCTCAACACCAGTCTGAGCGCCGGAAGCAGTAGGATCAGGGCCAGCGCGCGTGCAAACGTCTTCTGATTGATGCGGTAGTGCAGCCGATGGCCGATCAGCACGCCGGCGACGATCCCCGGTACGGTCAGCAGCGCCGTCCAGGCCAGACTGGGACTCAGCAGGCCGAGATGCGCATAGATCGCCACCTGAGTGAAGGTGCCCAGCAGAAACGCCTGGGTGAGGACCGCGCGCGCGACCTGCTTGGGGTAGCGCAGACTTACGTATATCAACAGGGGGATCGGCGATACGCCGATCGCACCGACGATCACGCCGGATGCCAGGCCACACAGGCCAAGGCCCAGCGAGTCTGACGCCGATTGCGGCGGCGGCGCGTCCGGCGTCGGTGTACGTGCGAGCATCAGCACGACATAAACCAGAATGGCCGCGCCCAGGCCTTGCCGCAGCACCTCAGCGGGCAGCACCGCCAGCAGCTGCGCGCCGACGAGCACGCCCGCCGACAACCCAACGGCCGCGATCGGCCCGCGTCGCCATTCCATCTCGTGACGGGTCAGCCAGGTCAGGATCATGTTGGGCACGAGCACGACCATGGCCACCACCGGGATGACCTCCCGGAACGGGAACAGCATCACCAGCAGCGATACCGTCAAGGTGCCCGATCCGAAGCCGGTCAGCCCCTGAGCGGTGGAACCGGCCAGGGCAGCCAGATTGAAAAGCAGTAGCTGCAACACGATCTCCCGAACGGATGGGCGCGCCCGTGGCCCGCGCGCAAAGCGCGACAGGGTAACCGGTTCGCCGGCCCGCTGCCGCCTGTCGCGGGTATCCTGCATCGGAAGCGGTTCAGGGATTATCCTTGCACGGGCACTCCCTTGATTCTGCGGTATGCCCAGTCGTTCCGTCGCCCTTGCCCGTCTGTCGCAGTTCGTCGCCTTTGACCGGTTCGCCGACAGCCTGCGCGTGCTCATCGCCCTGGCCGGGGTGATTGGCTATGCCGGCGTGCGCGATAATCCGCACGAGATGATTCCGCTGGTGCTGGGCGTGATCGCCAGTGCCATCGCCGAAACCGACGACAGCTGGCGTAAGCGCGCGCGAGCGCTGGCGGTCACGCTGCTGTGTTTCTCGCTGGCCGCCTGCGCGGTGGAGCTGCTGTTCGACTGGCCCTGGGCGTTCGGGGCCGCGCTCACCGCAGGCAGCTTCGTACTGGTGATGCTCGGCGCGATCAGCCCGCGCTATGCGACCATCACCAACGCGACGCTGCTGCTGGCGGTCTATACGATGATCGGCGTCGACCAGCACAGCGTCGCCGGGGCGCCGTTCTGGCAACAACCGGCGCTACTGGTGGCCGGGGCAGCCTGGTACGGGGGCCTCGCTCTGGTCTGGAGCACGGTGTTCGTGCATCGCCCGGTACGCCATTCCCTGGCCCGGCTGTACGTCACCCTCGGCGATTATCTGGCGTGCAAGGCGCGGTTGTTCGAACCCACCGGCACGCTAGACGTGGCGGCCCGCCGAACCGATCTGGCCCACGTCAATGCTCGCGTGGTGGCCGCGCTCAATGACACGCGGCTGGCGCTGATTGATCGGCTCGACGGACGCCGCTCGCGCTCGGCGATGGATGAGAACCTGCAGCTCTACCTGGCCGCTCAGGATATCCACGAGCGGGCCAGCTCGGCCCATTATCCGTACCAGGCGCTGGTGTCCGCTTTTTTCCATAGCGATGTGATGTTCCGGGGCGAGCGCTTGCTGGACGTGCTCGCCCGCGCCTGTCGCGATCGCGCCGATGCGCTCAGATACGGCCGGCCATTCGACGGCCGGCCCATGACGATCGCGCTGGATGAGTTTGAGCGGGCCATCGCCTATCGGCGGCATGCCGCGCCGGCGCCCTCTGCGCCGCTCATGCAGGCCGTGGACGAACTCGCCGACAATCTACGCGGGCTGGCCGAGCGTATCGGTACCGATACCCGGCAGGCCGCACCAGCGGCCGCCGAGCGCGCACTGCAGAATCCGGGCCCGGGCACGTTTGCCGAAGCGCTCCAGCGGATCCGCGTCGAACTCACGCCCACGTCGTCGCGTTTTCGCCATGCCCTTCGCCTGGCGATGGCCATGGCGGCCAGCTATGCCGTGCTGTGTCTGATCCATCCGGACCAGGGCTACTGGATCGTGCTGACGACCATGCTGGTGTGCCAGCCGAACTTCGGCGCCACGCGTCTGCGCTTTGTCCAGCGCGTCGGCGGGACCGCGCTCGGCCTGGTGATCGGTTGGGCGCTGCTGCGTCTGTTTCCGGCGCCAGAATTGCAGCTGTTGTTGCTGATCGCCGCCGGCGTGGTGTTCTTTGCTGCCCGCTTCCGGCGATATCTGGTCGCGGCAGCCGCAATCAGCGTGCTGGTGCTGCTGTCGTTCAACCAGGTCGGCAACGGCTTCGAGCTGATTCTCCCCCGGCTGGTAGACACCATCCTGGGCGCAGCCATCGCCGCGGCTGTAATGCTGTGGGTACTGCCTGATTGGCGTGAACGCGAACTGCATCAGCGCCTGGCCGATGCACTGGCCGCCCACAGTCGTTATCTGCGGGCGATCTTCGCCCAGTACACCAGCGCCCGCCAGGACGATCTGGCCTACCGCATCGCGCGCCGGGACGCGCACAATGCCGATGCCGGAGTCAGCATGCACGTCTCGAGCGCTCTCAAGGACCCGCACGGAGCGCGCTCGGACAGCCGGGAAGCGCTGGCGGTGCTGGCCTGTGCACAGACCCTGATCGGGCATCTGTCGACGCTTGGCGCGCATCGCCAGACGCTGGCGCCGGATCCGCGCAATGCACTGCTGGGCCAGGCGGTGACCTATGTCGCGGACAGCCTGGACGAAGCCGCGCATGCGCTGATCCGCTCCGAACCGGTTCCGGTCGACAGCGATCGCGAAGCCGACCTGCGCGATGCGCTGGCGGCCATGCCTGCGGGTGAGGAAAGCGCGCAACGGCTGATTGCCGGCCAACTGCGTCATCTGCTGGACGAATTGCCCCGCCTGCGGCGTCTGGGCCAGGCGCTGACCCGTTGATCGTCAGTCGTCGCCCGGCAGTGGCAGATTGGCCAGATGGAACTCGCGTGCGACCTTGATCGTCGGTCGCAGCATGAAATTGACCGAGCCGAGTGTGAAGCACCAGGTCGCCGGGATCATGAGGCTTTCGTAGAAGAACATGATCGAGCCGACCAGAAAGAACAGCGCGGCGAAGAAATCGTTGAGCGTGTAGAGCTTTTCGTAACGGCCATACACCTTGCGATGCAGCTGCGACGCATCTTTGTCGACTTCGAAGGGTTTTGCCATGATGAATGCCTCGTGCAGGACTCGCCGTATCGCAACGGCGCGTTCAAGCAGGGCCTGCGCGCTGGGCGCGATCGGGCAGGAAAACGATGGCGCTCCCTAGGGGACTCGAACCCCTGTTTTCGCCGTGAGAGGGCGACGTCCTAGACCGCTAGACGAAGGGAGCATCGCGATCGTGGCCGCACAGTATATAGAGGTCTGACAAAGCCTCAAGGGGTTTCGTCAAATCAGGCTTGTACACGTCGGCCTCCATCGCTGCCCAGCACACGCAGCCAGCGGATGTCGGCGGTATCGGCCTGCGGCTGCGGACTCAACTCGCCGACGCATCGAGCCTCACGGTAGCCGGCCTGCTGCAGCGATGCGACACACTGGCGAACCGCGGTGCCGGGTACGGCAGCCAGCAAGGGGCCGGCAGACTGAGGATCGAACAGCAGCGGCCAGGCCGGGTGATCGCCGGGCACCCCATCGAACGTCGGCTGGTAGAGCCGGCGATTGGCGGCCTCGAGCCGGGTTCGTATGCCGGTGGCCGCGAGCACTCGGGCGCCGGCCAGGCAGGGCAGGTCATCAAGGCCAAGCGTGGCGGTTGCGCGACAGGCCTGCCGCAGCCGGTCGAGCGCTTCGATGAACCCGCCGGCGCTGATGGCCGCGACCGCGCGGGCGCCGTGCGCATACAGCAGGCGGCCGGCCTCCTGCCGAGACTGGCGCATGGCCGCGATGGCCCCGGTAACCCAGGCCGCCTCGGCTCGCTGGCGAAGATCGCCGGCCGATACGACCCCGGTGCCGACCGGGCCGGTGACGACCAGCCCCATTGGCGCTGTCGACATCGGCCACGAATGAGGTTGATTATCGTCGCAGTCGGCGAGCACGGTCAGGCTCAGTGCCAGTTCGACGCTCTCCCAGGCCCGGCCGTCGGCCAGCACTGCGCCGGCCCGAGCCAGCGCGTCCGCGGTCCCAGCCAACAGCTGGAAGAGCGTTGTGTCCATCAGTGCGGCCGCGGCCAGCGGAATCGCGGCCTGGGCGGTGGCGATACGCGGCGTCGCCCCGGCGGCATATACCGGGTTCAGGGCATGCTCGACGGCGATTTCGCCGAAAACGAACGGGTCGCCGACCAAGTCGGTGAGACGCTCGACACAGGCGCTCACGCGGTGCTCGGGTGCACAGAATGCGATCGGCCGTGATGTGTCGGCCCGGGCGAGCCGCGGACGATCGACTCCCGCATGGCCGGCGAGCCGCTCGAATACGCGATCAATCCGGGCAGACGGTAGCGCGCCGGCACTGCCGGCATCGCGGTGACCGCCCTGCGGCGAACCGGGCAGGCAACCATCGATGGGTTCGATCGCCGGCTCGGGCTCGACGGTCTTCGCGGTGCCTTGGTGACGTGCGATGAAGCGCCGATCGATGCGGTCTTTCAAACGCCACAGCCAGGGCCCGGCGACGGTGAAGCGCCCGCGTGACGCGATGGCACAGCGATCGCCGGTGCTGATGAGCGCCAGCGCGTTCGTCTGCGCACGAAAATGCTTGAGCCGGCGGCCGCGCGCGGCCCGCGGCAGATTTTCGGCCAGAATCGCACCGGCACGAACCGCGTAGACGCCGGACTTGGGCCTCGGCTCCGGTAGCCGGGCGACATCGCCCGCGGCGAAGACCTGCGGATGGGACACCGACTGCAAGGTGGTGCGTACGCGCACGAAGCCTTGTGCATCCTGTGCCAGCGCGGACTCGGCCAGCCACGGAGGGGCACTGGCATCAGTGGCCCAGAACACCGCCTCGGCGTCCATCCGTCGGCCATCGGCCAGGGTGAGGCCGTCGGCATCGACCGCGGCCACGGCCTGGCCGGCGATCACGCGGATGCCGCGCGCGGCGAGCACGGTCTCGAAGCGACGTCGAACGGCCCGGTTGTGTTCGCTCAGGATC
Organism: Salinisphaera sp. T31B1; assembly: GCF_040361275.1. Taxonomy (NCBI): domain Bacteria; kingdom Pseudomonadati; phylum Pseudomonadota; class Gammaproteobacteria; order Salinisphaerales; family Salinisphaeraceae; genus Salinisphaera; species Salinisphaera sp. T31B1. Next base: position 1,444,034 of record NZ_APNH01000001.1, read on the forward strand.
GTCTTACTGCGGTTATACAGGGTCACCGTCGGCGGACGGGGCAGGCCCCGCAATCGATAGGCCAGTGCCAGCGCCAGTTCCACGCCGCCGGCGCCCGCGCCGACCACCGCGATGTGCTGGGCGGTCTCGGCGCCGCCCCATCGTCGGCTGAGCTCGCGCAGCCGCTGCATGAGTACGACCACCGGCTTGACCGGAATTGCATGCTCGGCCGCGCCGGGCACATCCCGCCAGGCCGGGGTCGAGCCGGTGTTGATCGACAATAAATCGTAGTCGAGCGGCGGCCGATCGGCGATCTGCAACTGCCGGCGGTCGGCATCGAGTCCTATGACTGGCGCATGCACCATGGCCGCACCGGCGAAACGGGCCAGACGGCGCAGGTCGATATGGGTCGTCTCGTGACGATAATGGCCGGCGATCAGGCCGGGCAGCATGCCGGAATAGGGTGTCTGCCACTCATCGCAGACCACGGTGACCCGCAAGCCGGGCACCGGGCGCCGGCCGAGTCGACGCAGCACGCCGACATGCGCATGGCCGCCGCCGGCCAGCACCAGTTCCAGCGCCTGCGGAATATGCCGGTCATTCATCGCTGTCTCTGTGTCTGACCCGCTTGCGCGCCCCGACGCCTGCGGTCAGCACATCATATGACGAGTCGGGCACGGCGGCCATGGCCCGGCACGGGATCAGTGCAGGGCGGCAAAGCCCTCGGTAGACAGCCGATAGACGATCAGCAGCGCGTAGATCGCGATCAATGCAATGCAGACGATTGTCACCGTATGTGGCCCTTTCTGTTCGGGCACCACGTCGCCGCGCATGACCCGCAGCCGGCGGATCACGAGCCGCACTGCGAGCCAGCCCAGAAAAGCGAACACCAGCAGGCCGAACAGGAACTTCATGGCGAGCGGTTCAGAAGCCTGCGCCGGGCTGCATGAGGCGCTCGAGGAACACCGGGCCCAGCCGTGGTTCGAGACACAGGGTGAATAGCACGCCGAAGCCGGCCCCCCAGAGATGGGCGCTGTGATTGATGTGATCGTGGCCCAGACGACTCGCGTACAGGCCGTAGGCGGTGAACAGGCCGCCGTAGACGATTGCCGGCACCGGGAAGAAAAACACATAGATCGTCGACCATGGCGCGATCAGTATGTAGGCGAACAGTACCGCCGAGACCGCGCCCGACGCACCCAGGCTGCGATAGCGCGCATCGTTTCGGTGCTGGAAATAGCTCGGCAGGATCGCGACCAAGATCGCCGCGATATAGAACGCCGCATAGCCGAGTGGCCCGATATAACCGGCAAACGCCTGCTCGATCACCCGACCGAAGAAGAACAGCGTGATCATGTTGAACAGCAGATGCTGGCCATCGGCATGGACGAATCCGTGGCTGATCAGCCGCCAGTACTCGCCACGGTTGATCGCCGGCGGCCAGAAGATGAACCGATCGAGCTGGGCAGGATTCTGAAAGCCGGTCATTGAAACGGCGCAGGTCACTGCGATGAGGATTATCGTGACGATCATGATCGAACAGGCCCGGGTGATAGACGTAAGGCAAGCGGCCGTGCCGGCCGGTGTCTCGCCAGCTGGAGGATGACGCAGGCCGGACAGCCTACGCCAGATCAATCACCGGCGGCGATCAGTACGGTCGCAGACCGTACTGCCGCGCCGGCACTGTGCGCTCGAGTTCTCCGAGCTGCGCGATATGGCGTTTGTCGACGATCTCGTCGACCGGCCGCTGGCCTCCGGACAGGTTACGTACCAGACGCAGGCGTGTCGGTTGTCCGCTGCCGTCGAGCGCCATGATCCAGGCCAGGAACCCGCCCGAGTAGCGGACCAGCGTACCGACGGGCAGCGGTCCCTGTCGCTGGACATAGCGCGTCACCCATTGACGATCGTAGCGCGCGGAGGCTTCGTAGAGCTGTCGATAGGCGCTCAGTGGCGGCAACGCATCGCGCTGGCTGTTCGCGCGCGTGAGCATGTCGATGGCGTCGACCACACTGGCCGCGCGGCTCAGCGGTGCGAGCGCGGAGGCGTCGTAGCCGGCCGGATAACCGCTGCCGTCGAGCCGCTCGTTGATACGCTCGATCACGTTCTGGCGGACGTCGATCGCGATCGGCAATCGGGGGCCAAGCACGCGCAGCAACGCCGAGACATGCGGCTGAGCCGGCCCACCCTGATGTTCGCCGAACAGGTGAGCCTCGGTGAGCCGGCGCCCGGCAACCACTGCACGCCCCAGATCGTGTACCAGGGCGGCGAGCACGATATGGGTCGGCTCGGCTGCGAGCGTATCGCCGACCAGGTCCGCCAGGCGGCCGGCGACCGCGATCGAATGCTGGAGCAGCAGCGGGTATTCGCCCAGGCAACACAGCGCATAGAGCAGAGCCTGACGATCCTCGGCCAGCAGCCGACAGATCGTGCGCGCGTCGGTGGCAACCGCCTCGATCGGTGCAGGGCGATCGTTGCGCAGTGCGATCGCCAGTTTGCCGAGATTGGCCGCGACGGCACCCAGCGCGCCAACCATCGGTAGTGCGACCGGTCGTGGCCGTTCGCCGGCGTCCGTCGGACGACCGGTGAACTCGGTGAACTGGGCACAGTCGGCGAGCATGCGGCCTCCACTGCCGCGTCTGAGTGCCAGACCGCGTTCCATATCCGAGAGCATGCGGCCGAGCTGGCGGCGTTGTGAGAATTCCAGCCGCGCGAAGGATACGCCCACCTGCACGGCGGGACGGTCGTTCATGATCTGAATATGACGGATCTCGCCGGAGGCGGACACGCGTTGGTCGTGTGGCCCGACGATTATTATCTCGGCGAGCGGCTGGCCGATCCGCCACAACAGGGCAGGTTGGACATCGATCTCGAGCAGACAGCCGCCCAGCGACAGATTGCCGACATCCGCGGCCACGGGGCGGTCGTGTTCCAGTGTAGTGACCTGCGCCCGTGCAAAAAATTCACCGCCCAGCGGGATACGCGCGCTCTGGCGACCGTCGCCGCCGAGCATCCGCTCGGGTGCGGTGCAGCGCAGGCCCACGGCCTGGTCGCCGGTGATCGACTCGATCGCGATCAGGCCTTCGAAACGAACGAAATCGCTGCCTTGGCGAGAACATACCATCAGCGCGTCCGCACGCCGCAGGACGCCCAGATCCTCGATCATCGCTGCCACCCACAGCAGCAGCGGGGCCGCGGCGTCGTCGGTCTCGATCTTTACGATGCGCAGCGCATGTGCGTGTCCCTCGGGAATCGGGCACAGCCAGAGATCGTCGCCTCGATCGCCGAGCGCGCACAGTTTAGAGATCAGCTCGGTCGGATGGGGGGCAACGGGGCGCGCGGCATGCATCGGACAGCCTCCTCCAGACGTGCATAGCAAAACACCGCAAACCTATCGGCCGGATCGGGACGGGGTTTAATATGCGTCACGGTTGCGCTCGGCCGGTCGATGGATCGATCGACGCGGGGCGGGTTTCATGCGCAGCCCGCACTGAGTTCCGGCGCTGTTCGAGCCCTCCGCGTCACGGCACTGCGGAGGGCCCGAAGCGTGTTACGGCGCGTCGTGCGCTCGTCTCCTGGGCCGGCGGCAGGTCGAGAACGGGCCGGTCGCCGATGTCGTCCGGGCGTCGCCCCGACGCCGCTCAGGACTGGCGAACGGCACTCTGGGCGCGGCCGGCCGCACCGAGCAGCATCTTGCCGATACGCAGGCCCGCCCGGCCGGGGCCTTCGGGGCCTCGGTGGAACTCGGTGTTGCGCGGATCCAGCTCGTAGAGTGCGTAGCCCCCGGACGGCGAGGTCGTGTAGTAGTCCACGCGATCTTCGGCCGGGACATCGGCCCGTCGGCGTAACCGGTAGAGCAGGTAGACCGCCAGAGCCAGCAGAAACGCGGTATTGGTATAGAACAGACCGTTCGGCCCGACCCGATCCATCACCGCAGATGCAGCGACCGGCCCGATGCAGCTGCCGATCCCGTAGGCCAACAGCAACGTGGTGCTGGCGGCGGTGATCTGATGGCTGGGCATCTGGTCGTTGGTGATCGCCACGGATACCGGGTACAGCGCCGCGGACAACCCCATATACAGCCCCACGACGCCGATCAGGCGAACGGCGTGGTCGGGGTTGATCAACGGGATCGCCACGCTGGCCGCGGCTGCGACCGCCAGCACGAACATCAGCACGCGGCGCCGGTTGAAGCGATCGCACAGTCGGCCGATCGGCCAGGCAAGGACCATGGCGCCGACGATCGCACTGGCCATGAACAGCGACAGCCGGTCGGTAGGCAGACCCACGCGGTCGGCATAGACCGGCGCCAGCGCATAGAAGGCGCTCGTCAACAGGCCCGCAATCAGCGAGCCGCTGACGCCGATGGGCGAAATCCGATACAGCGCCACCAGCGACAGCCGTTCGGCACCTTCGATCGGTGGGGCATGCATACGGGTCAACGACAGCGGGATGACCGCGAGGCTCACCAGTATCGTGGCCAGCGTGAACGGCAGCGCGGAATCGGCGCTGCCGATATTGATGAGTAATTGGCCGGACGCGGTCGAAAGAAAGAACACCACCTGATAGACCGCGAACAATCGCGCCCGGTTGGCGTTGGTCGCGCGACTGGAAAACCAGCTCTCCATGACGATCATCAGCCCGGCCATCGCAAAACCGGCCAGGGCGCGCAAACCGGCCCAGAGCGGTGCGCTCACCGCCAGCGGATAGATCTGGATCGAGATCGCCAGCGTCGTGGCGAAGACCGCGAACGCACGGATATGGCCGACCCGCTCGACCACGCGTTCGGCGAACAGCGTCCCGCCCACGAATCCGACCGAATAACACACCAGAATCCAGCCGATCAGCGACGTCGAAAAGCCTTCGTGACTCAGGCGCAGGCCCAGCAGGGTCATCAGAAAGGCGTTGCCAGCGACCAGCAGGATGATGCTGGCGATGAGGGCGATCAGAGAGGAAGCCAGGCGGGTCATGACAGGACTCGAACGAATGACGAAAAGCCGCCGTGGCCGGACCACGACGCGGTAACCGATATGTGAAACGAAGGCGGGGTGGCCCGCGCTCGGTCAGTAGTGCTCGATATGAAACCGGAGCTGCGGATGGTCGAAGGCCACGTGGCGCGCGATCGTCGCCATCGAATCGATCGGCGTGTTGTAGCGCCAGGCGGCATCCACGAGCGTAGTCGCCCCGTGTTGCACGTTGAAGTAATCGGCCTCGCCCTTGAACGGGCAGCGGGTTCGCGTGGCCGATGGGACCAGCCGCGCCCGGGCGACCGCCGCCGGCGGAAAGTACCAGCGCGGTGGATAGCCGCATTCGGTCAGGCATACCGGCGCACGGGTGTCGGCCACGATGGTCTCGCCGGCCATCACCCATACCCGGGCGTTCGGGCGAGCGAGCTGGATCCGATCCGATGAGAAAGCCGACATGAGCACTCCGAGAAGGAAACACCTGGCGGCAGGCGTCTGGCGTCGTCCCGGTTTGGCCGACGTGCGCTAAGGCTGGTTGCCAGGCGCCCGTTTTCAAGAGCATGAATGCAATTTTCTATAAAAAATTGCGCACAACGCGTTGCCGGCGACCAGGTGGGCCATGGGCAGCGCCCAATGCGGGTGCTGGCGGTCGGCGTCTCGGCCTTTATCATGGGCCGGCGCGCTATCCAGCCCCGATATCGATCACACCAGGAGCCACCATGGATTTCTTCTACAACCGCCCCGAGGATGTCGTCGACGAGACCCTGCGCGGACTGGCCCGAATCGCGCCGGTCACCCTGAGTGAACCGCAGCACGGTATTCGCCTGGCCGTCGACGCGCAGTGGCGGGGCGACCGGGTGGCGATCATCTCGGGTGGTGGGGCCGGTCATGAACCGGCTCATGCCGGCTTCGTCGGCCAAGGCATGCTGGCCGCGGCGGTCGCCGGTGAATTGTTCACATCGCCGAGCGTCGAGGCGGTCCTTGCTGCCATCCGCGCGACCTGTGGGCCGGCCGGCTGTCTGCTCATCATCAAGAACTATACCGGCGACCGTCTGAACTTCGGGCTCGCCGCCGAACGGGCCGTGGGCGAGGGCTACAATGTCCGCAGCGTGATCGTGGCCGACGACGTGGCACTGCCGGACGCTGATCAGCAGCGCGGGCTGGCCGGCACCGTGCTGGTACACAAGATCGCCGGCCACTACGCGGCCGCGGGTGCTGATCTCGACACGGTGGCGCACATGGCCGAGCGCGTGTGCGCGTCGCTGTGCTCTCTGGGGCTGGCGCTTTCGAGCTGTACGCTGCCCGGTCACGCGGTGGACCGGCGCGATGCGGAGCTCGGTCTCGGGATCCACAACGAGCCCGGCGTTAGCGAGGTCGATCCGCATGACGCGGACGCCGCGATCCAGCTCGTGGTCGAGCCGCTGCTGGCGGCATTCGATGCGCGTTTCGACGAAGGCACATCGATGATCGTGCTGCTCAACAACCTCGGTGGCTGTGCCACTCAGGAAATGGGCGTACTGATGAACAGCCTGCTCGCGGCCATACCCGCCGCCCGCATCGCGCGTGTCGTCACACCGGCGGCGTTGATGACATCGATGGACATGCACGGCTTCTCGGTCACGCTGCTGCCGGCCGAACATGATTTCGTCAGCGCGCTGGAATCGCCCGTGGATGCGATCGGCTGGCCGGGTATTCGCACCCCGGGTGCGGTCACGACGTTCGAGCCGGCCGTCACTGATTCCGCGCATGACGAGACCGGCGCGCGCGACACGACGCGCGAGTCGCTGCTGCGCGCGGTGATCGACATGCTGGTGGACGCACGGGACGAACTGGATGCTCTGGACGCTCGGGTCGGCGACGGCGATACCGGCACCACGTTTGCCGCCGGTGCCCGTGCCGTGGCCGCCGCGCTTGACGAGGGCCGCCTGTCGAGTGGCGAAGACGCGCGTCTCGCCCACGAGATCGGCGATATCCTTGCGCGCGATATGGGCGGCTCGAGCGGCGTGCTGCTGTCCATCCTGTGTACGGCCACCGGCGCGGCGCTCGCCGAGGACAGCCGCTGGGCCCAGGCGCTCGGGCACGGCATCGAACGCATGCAGCATTACGGCGGCGCCGCCCGGGGCGATCGTACGCTGCTCGATGCGCTCATCCCTGCCGTCGAGGCGTTGGCCACGGGTGCCGATCTGCATGCGGCGGCCAAGGCCGCACGCGACGGTGCCGATGCAACGCGGTCCATGACCCGTGCCCGGGCTGGGCGTTCAGCCTACGTGCCCGAAAACGTACTGCGCGATCTCGCCGACCCGGGCGCGGAAGCCATCGCCCGCATCTGGCAGCGGCTGGCCGAAGCCTAGCGGCGCTTGGCTTCATCTGTTGCACAGGCTGCAACAGATGAAGCGTGTCGAGTGTTGCGATGCTACAGCTGATGCGCGCCGCGCGGTGCGTGTCGCGTGGTGTCCGAAGCCCCGTTGTATTTGAAAAACCCTGAAAAAATAGGGGTGTGGAATAACTCGCGCCATCGTCACACGGCTGGCTGCATCCCCGTGGTGGCACTGGCATGTCGCTTGCTCCTGTCGTGGTCGATAAAACGCGGTTTGCGAGACAGCCGCATAAAAATGGCGTTCGAGGAGATTCCCAAACGGCGTGCCCCAACGATGGCTTTTCGGCTGTGATGGCCGTCGGCGCATCGTTTGTGCCGATACGTCGATTCCCGCCTCGAGCGTCTTCTTTCGACAAGGAGCGCTATCCATGAGCAAGCCTTCAGACCCGGAGCAGAATTTTATCGACGGTGGCTTTGTGGCCGCCCGCGGCGAATCGATCGCGGTCGAAAACCCGGCCACCCAGGCCACGATCGGCCATATCCCCGACAGCGATGCAGACGTGGTGAACACGGCCGTGACCGCTGCGCGTCGTGCCCAGCCTGACTGGGAAAAGCGTCCGGCGATCGAGCGCGCCGGTTATCTGCGCCAGATCAGCGCGAAACTGCGTGAGCGGGTGGCCGAGTTCGCCGACCTCATCGTGCGCGAACAGGGCAAGGTACGGGCGCTGGCCGAGGTGGAAGTCAACTTCACCGCTGACTATATCGACTACATGGCCGAGTGGGCGCGTCGTATCGAGGGCGAGGTCATCGAGAGCGATCGTGCCGGTGAAAGCATCTTTTTGCTGCGCAAGCCTGTGGGCGTGGTGGCCGGCATCCTGCCCTGGAATTTCCCGTTCTTTCTGATCGCACGCAAGATGGCGCCGGCGCTGGTCACGGGCAATACCGTGGTCATCAAGCCCAGTGAGGAAACGCCGCTCAATGCGTATGCGTTTGCCAGGCTGGTCGCCGAAACCGACTTGCCGGCCGGTGTGTTCAATCTCGTGGGCGGCCGTGGCGCGACGACCGGCAACGCGCTGTGTGCCCACCCGGACGTGCGCCTGATCACCTTTACCGGCAGCGTGGCGACCGGCTCGCGGATCATGGCCACGGCGGCAACGAACCTGACGCAGGTGAATCTGGAACTCGGCGGCAAGGCGCCGGCGATCGTGCTGGCCGACGCCGATCTCGATCTGGCTGCGAAAGCGATCTGCGATTCGCGCACCATCAACACCGGCCAGGTCTGCAACTGCGCGGAGCGGGTCTATGTCGAGAAAAGCGTTGCCGAGCCGCTGGCCGAGAGGATTGCGGCTCATTTGAAGGCCACCCGCTACGGCGACCCCTCGGCCGAAGACGAGCTCGACATGGGCCCGCTCATCAACAAGGCGGGGCTGGACAAGGTCGCTGACATGGTCGAGCAGGCCAAGGCCGATGGCGCCACCGTGGTCACCGGCGGCACGACCGCCAATCTGGGTCAGGGCTATCACTATCTGCCCACACTGCTGACCGATTGCCGGGCCGATATGGCGATCATGCGCGACGAGATCTTCGGCCCGGTTCTGCCGATGCAGACCGTCGATTCGCTGGATGAAGCCATCGCGCTCGCCAACGATTCCGACTACGGCCTCACCTCGTCGATCTACACCACGAACATCAACGCGGCGATGCAGGCGGTACGCGGACTGCAATACGGCGAGACCTATATCAACCGCGAGAATTTCGAAGCCATGCAGGGCTTTCATGCCGGCCGGCGCAAGTCGGGTATCGGCGGTGCCGACGGCAAGCACGGCCTCTACGAGTTCATGGAGACGCATGTCGTCTACATGCAGCACGGCTAACGTAGCCAGGAGAAGCAATAATTATGAATACGCAGAGATTCCACCCGCCGCATGCCTGGCGACGTCACACCGGGCTCGCCCTGGCGTTGTTCGCGTTCTGCCAGCCCGGGGCGTTCGCCGAAACCGGCAGTGACACCCGCGGGCCGGCCGATGTCGACGGCGAGCGCATCATCAATGCCGACAAGGAACCCGGCAACTGGATGAGCACCGGCCGGACCTATGACGAACAGCGTTACAGCCCGCTGGACGACATCAACGACGAGAACGTCGATGAGCTGGGTTTGACCTGGCAATACAAGCTGGATGTCGATCGCGGCGTCGAGGCCACCCCGATCGTGGTCGACGGCGTGATGTATACCACCGGTGCCTACAGCATCGTCTATGCCTTTGATGCCGCCTCCGGCGAACTGTTGTGGAAGCACGACCCGAAGGTCGATCGCACCAAGGCGGCCAGTTTCTGCTGCGGCGTGGTCAACCGCGGCGTGGCCGTGTGGAAAGGCAAGGTCTTTCTCGGCACGCTGGACGGGCGCATGGTGGCCATCGATGCCGCCAGCGGCAAGGAAGTCTGGTCGGCCGATACGATCATTGATCACGATCGCAGCTACGGCATCACCGGTGCGCCGCGTATCGTCAAGGACAAGGTGATCATCGGCAACAGCGGCGCCGAGTTCGGCGTACGCGGCTATATCACGGCCTACGATACCGAAACCGGCGACCAGGCCTGGCGCTTTTTCACCGTGCCCGGCGATCCGGCCAAGCCGCAGGAAAACGAAGCCCTCGAAATGGCTGCCAAGACCTGGCACGGCGATGCCTGGATCGAGCAGGGCGGCGGCGGCACGGCCTGGGATTCCATGGCCTACGATCCTGACCTGAACCTGCTTTATGTCGGTGTCGGCAACGGCTCGATGTGGAATTACAAGGCGCGCTCCGATGCCAAGGGCGATAACCTGTTCCTGTCGTCGATCGTGGCCATCAACCCCGACAACGGCGACTATGTCTGGCACTACCAGACCACGCCGGGCGATGCCTGGGACTACACCGCGACCCAGCACATGATCCTTGCCGATCTCGACATCGACGGCAAGACACGTGAAGTGATCATGCAGGCGCCCAAGAACGGCTTCTTCTACGTGCTCGACCGCAAGACCGGCAAGGTGATCTCGGCCGAGAAATATGCGCCGGTCAACTGGGCCGAGAAGGTGGACCTGGAAACCGGACGTCCGGTGTTCACCGACCATGCCAAGTACTGGGAGCAGGACGGCCCGGTCGTCGTGCAGCCCGGTTTCTGGGGCGGTCACGACTGGCAGCCGATGTCCTACAACCCGAACACCGGACTGGTCTATATCCCCAAGCACTACTTCGAGGTGACCTACGAAGACGTGCGGGACCCGGAATGGACACCGCAGAAGGGGTTCTACCAGCTTGGCACCAAGGCCGCGGCGATGTCCGACGATGCCGAGGAGATGCAGTCCTGGGCGGATCGCTGGACCGGCGGCCTGCTGGCATGGGATCCGGTCAAGCAGGAAAAGGTCTGGGAAGTACCGTACAAGACCATCTTCAACGGCGGCACACTCTCGACCGCGGGCAATCTCGTGTTCGAGGGCACGGCCGACGGGCGCGTCGTGGCGTATCGCGCCACTGACGGCAAGAAGCTATGGGAATCGCCTGCCAACAGCGGCGTGATGGCCGCGCCGGTGACCTATACGGCCGGGGGCGAGCAGTACGTCACCTTCATGGTGGGCTGGGGCGGCGCGTTCTCCACGTTTGCGGGCGGTCAGTCCAAGAACGCCGGTGTGCGCCCGTATGCCGAGGTGTTGACCTTCAAGATCGGCGGCGACGAGAAGCTGGCCGAGCCTGATTTCCCGCCGCTGGCCAAGCCGGAACCGCCGGAGCAGACCGCAAGTGCGGCGGATATTGCCGAAGGCAAGGACCTGATGAACGGCCATTGCAGCCAATGTCACGGCATGAATGCCGCGAGCGGCGGCGTGACACCGGATCTGCGTCGTCTGTCGGCCGATACCCACGATCAGTTCAAGGCGATCGTGATGGGCGCGCGCTTGACCAAGGGCATGCCGTCCTATGCCGGGGTGCTCGAACCGGCACAGATCGATAAGATCCATGCCTACCTCATCAAGCGGGCGAACGACCTGCTCGACGAGGAATACAGCGACGACCAGTAAACGCTTGTTTCTGTGGTAGCAACAAAGGCCGCGTCATCCGACGCGGCCTTTTTCATGCGTACAGCACGGCGGTTGCTGCTGTCGTTAGTGCCGGTATTTTGGGTCGACGATTTGCAGCCGGGCCATGCGTCGATAGACGGTCGAACGGGCAACTGACAGATCACGCGCTACCTGGGCGATATTCCAGTCGCGCTTGCGCAGATGGGCAAGCAGATGTTCACGCGGTGTAGCGGTTTGTTCGTCGGCCGGCGGCGCGGCCCGTTCCTCGGGCGCAACGGCTGTATCGGTCGTCGCTAGCGAGGCCGGCAGGTCGGCCATCTCGATGCCGTCGTCGTCGGCCAGCGCAAGCGCGAAGCGCAGCACGTTACGCAGCTCGCGTATGTTGCCGGGCCAGTCGTGGGCCAGCAGACGCTCGCGTACGTCCGGCTTGAGGCGGGCGCAGCAACCCAGCGCCCCGGCTTCGCTTTCAAGCAGGCGGTCAATCAGCCAGTCGACGTCGCTGCGTTGGCGCAGCGCAGGTAGCGATAGCGTACCGCCGGCCAGGCGGTAGTAGAGATCCTCGCGAAAAGTCCCTGCCGCGATCAGCGTGGTGAGATCACGATGGGTCGCGGTAATGACGCGTACGTCGAGCGCGACCGGCGTATCGCTGCCCAGCGGCAATACCTCGCGTTCGGCCAGCACGCGGAGCAGGCGCGTTTGTAGCGCGACCGGCATGTCGCCGATCTCGTCCAGAAAGAGTGTGCCGCCGTGTGCCTGTTGCAGCAGGCCCTTCATGCCGTGTTGGCGCGCGCCGGTAAACGTGCCGGGCGCATAGCCGAACAGCTCGCTTTCGATCAGCGACTCGGGCAGGGCGGCGCAGTTGATCGCCACGAATGGCGCGCTCGATCGGCTGCTGGCGGCGTGCAATGCGCGTGCGAGCACTTCTTTGCCGCTGCCGGTTTCGCCCTGAATGAGCAGATCGATCGGCTTGCCTGCCAGGCGTGCTGCCTGGGCGATCAGGCGCTGCATGGTGGCGTCGTTGCCGGCCATGGCTTGCAGCGTGCCCGTGCGTGCCGGAGCGGGCAGTCGGCGAGTGGTGCTTTTGCTTGGGCGGCGCGGTTGGGACAACGCCGCATGGAATGTGGCGTCGGACCAGCTGCGCAGGCGTACGCCGTCGTGGTCCTGTTTGAGTGCGTGAACGCGCGCGTTGCCGTCGCGAAAGAAAGCGCCGATGCCATGCCCCACGGGGCTTTGGCCGCTGGGTGGCTGGAGTGTCAGGCGCGCGCCGGTATTCGCGCCCACGATCGTGCCGTCTTCGTCGAGGGCCAGGATCAGGTCGGCATGGCTGTCGACGAATGCGGCACTGCGGCCCAGGCGAAGCAGCCAGTGATCGCGAAAATGATGGCTGAAATAACTGTCCTCGATGAGACGCGCATACAGCGAGGTCAGGTGCCAGGCCAGATGCTGGCCCTCACGCGCGCCCGGCACCGACAGTGCGGAGATATCGAGCACCGCGGCCACGCGGCCGTAGGGGTCGTGAAGGGGCGCGGCAGTACAGCTCAGATCGAGATTGCCTGCATAGAAATGATCGGTGCGATGACAGGTCAGCGTTCGCTGTTCGGCAATACAGGTGCCGATGCCGTTGGTGCCGACCACGGTTTCACCCCAGATCGTGCCGGCACGAAGCCCGGCGGCCTTCAGCGCCGGATCGGCGCGTTCGCCGCCGCGGCATTCCAGGGTGATGCCGTCGCTATCGGCGAGCATGGTGACATAGCCCTGGCCCGCGATATGGCCATAGAGCTGGTCCATGCCGGTGCGCGCGATATCGAGATATTCGCCGACCCGCTCACGACGCTCGTGCAGATCGGTTGCGCTGACATCCCGAATGCCGGGGTTGTGCTCGGGCTGCAGGCCGTACTCGCGGGCACAGCGCAGCCACGATTCACGGATGAGACGCTCGCTGCTCTCGCGGACGGCGACCTGGCCGGAGTCGATGACCTGGCGGACGGTTTCACTGTGCGGCTGTGTCATTACGGCGTCCCGGCGGCCGGCGTTCGATTCAGCGCCATACTATTGCCGGCGCGTGCGTTTGCTGCAACCGCTGCTCACAGGCCCGTCTGGCGTGGCCGCGTGCGCACGCGACCAAATTCAGCCGGCCCTTAGCGAAGAACAATTGGCGGTCGACAATGGAGCTCGGCGCGCCGCCGAGGCCGGAAGTTCAGGGTCGCTGCGGCAGCTGCGGTGCGAGCCGATGTCCGCTCGTGGCTATCGCCCCGGGGGACGGTTGTCTGCATACAGGACCGGATTCGTATACATCGGCCAGCGCCGGTGGATATCTTTCGGTATGCCGGCACGGTCTCGGATCGCGCTCGGGCCCACCAGGAACGGCACGCCCGATTCAGCGACGGACCCAGCGCACGCAGGCGTGGACAGGGCTGTCGAATTTTACATACGCCGCGTATCGATACGCGACGGGGTCGATCGAGTCACCGCTCGATAGCGCTTAGAAGCGATACCGGTAGGCCAGTGTTTCATCCTTGCGTGGCCCGCTGATGGTCCAGCGCAGATCGAAGCCGTCGTCGACCAGCCGCAGGCGAGCGTCGTAGCGATCGTTGCCGCAAAGATGACTTTCGGCCGCGGTCAATTCGCCGGGCGCGGCTGCAATTAGATCGAACAGCCAGACCGGCGCATCGCGGCCGAACCGTTCGTGTGCCAGGGCGACACGCCCCGGCGCGGCTCGCCAGTGAAAGACGTTGTGAAACGTCAGCGGATGTGTCGTATCCACCAACGTGAACCGTCCGGTTTCGATGAAGCGTAAACCGTCTCCGGCCTCCTCGCAGACCACGTCTGCCAGTCCGGTGCCAGTCCAGCCGGTGACCGAATCCGGGCCGGCCGTCGCCGAGAAAGTTAGACGACGCACGCTCGGCAGGCGCCGCCAGAGATCTATAATCGCGGATTCATCCGATAAGAGGGCGGCCGTCCGTTTCATGAGCTATCTGATTGGCGTGACTGTGCTCTGGGCGTTTTCGTTCAGCCTGATCGGGGTTTATCTGGCCGGTGTGGTCGACCCCTATTTTGCCGTATTCACGCGCCTCACGCTGGCTTGTCTGCTGTTCGCGCCGGTGTTGTGGCGCCAGCCTCTGCCCGTTCGCCACGCGCTCGGGCTGATGGGCGTCGGTGCGATTCAGATCGGGCTCATGTACACGTTCTTCTACCAGTCCTTTTTATGGCTCAGCGTGCCCGAGATTCTGCTGTTCACGATCTTCACACCGATCTATGTGACCCTGGTCGAGGATCTGCTGGCCCGTCGATGGACACCGATGTATCTGCTGAGCGCCGCCGCGGCGGTGGCCGGCGCGGGCATCATTCGTTACGACGGTATCAGCCAGGATTTCTGGACCGGTTTTCTGATCGTACAGGCGTCGAATCTCTGTTTTGCGGCCGGGCAGGTGGCCTATCGGCATGTGTACGACCGGCTGGACGTCCGGGTGAAGGGTTGGCGCGTGTTCGGCTGGTTCTTCGTGGGCGCCTGGCCGATCAGCGCGCTGTTATGGCTCGGGTTAGGTGATCTCTCGGGCTTGCCCACGACGGCGACTCAATGGGGGGTACTGACCTGGCTCGGGGTGGTCGCCTCCGGGCTCGGGTACTATTTCTGGAACCGCGGCGCGACACAGGTGGACATCGGCACCCTGGCCGTGATGAACAACGCCCTGATTCCAGCCGGGCTGACCGTGAATCTGTTGATCTGGAACCACGATGCCGATATATCCCGCCTTGCGCTGGGTGCGGCGGTGATGGCCCTCGCGCTGGTCGGCAACCGCTGGTGGGTCGTACGACGATCTCAGGGCTGTTCGAGCAGATCGGCCACCCGATCGAGCAGTTCATGAAGCTGGCCGACGTCGGCGGTGCCGAGCCGGGCTGCCAGGGCACGCTGGGCGCGCCGCCAGTCGCGCTGGCCGCTCTGAAGGGTGCGCCGACCCTCTTCGGTGAGACTCACATGGCGGCTACGGTCGTCGTTTCCGGCGATACACGCGACCAGGCCGCGCCGACGCAGGGTGCGTATCGTGCGCGTGATGGTCGAGTTATTGACGAACAGTCGGGAGGCCAGATCGCTCGGCCGGACCGGCTCGTGACGCTGGATGTTGCAAAGCAACGCATATTGACTGCCCCGGAGGCCGCTGTCGGCCAGATAGGCGTCATAATGACGTGCCACCACCCGGCTGACGCATTGCAACTTCAGGTGGGTGCAGCTGATTGTCGCGGTACCGTTCAAGCGGTTCATGTCCCCGGGGCGCTTTGGTAGGTCTTGCCTGCCCGACCAAACGGTCAATTCGTTGTCGGTGCGTTATCTGTATCGGCGCTCCGACCAGTTAGATTAGGGTCAAATTTCCCAATTCATCGATAGGAATGATGGCGAGGTGGCGTGCAGATCGCTGACGCCGCCGGGGAGAGGGTCGGCAGGGCGGCGTACACCGGCCCATATGATTCTCGGTCGACCGGCCTCGTCGCGCTGTGGTGGTCGGTCGTGCAGCCAGGCCAGTCCGAGCAGCGGCTGTGCGCCTGCAAGCCGATGCATCCCGTTGTCCGTGTCCCCGTCAGCCGTTACGCGAGCGAGCGGTCTGTGGTCCCGGTTCGGGTACCCGCATGTTCAGCGATTCTGGGCCATCGGAATCGAGACGGTTGTCGTCTAGTCCGGTTGACGGTTGCAGGCGCCTTCAGCGCCCGTCGGCTTTCGCCGGCTCGACATCGTCGCCGGCTCGGCCTCGGGTACCAACGTCTGCCGCGTGCCCAAGGGCGCGGTCGCCGTCGCGGCGTTCGGCCGCCGGTCGCCGGCCTCGCTGCGGGCTGCGATCACCTGCAGGGCGGCAAGCCAGATCAGTGGTACCGTTTCGATGAAGATCCGCTGCTCCTGGACACGACCGGCCAGCAGCGCGAACCCGATCAACGGCAGCGAGAATCCGATCAGCGCGGCGACCAGTCGCACGTCGAGCCACCGATGCCACATCAGCACGGGCAGATGGAGTCCGGCCGCGAAGCGGGCAACGAAGATGATCAGATAGAGCGGGCTGGTCAGCAGACCGAGATTTTCCCAGAGATGATTCTCGTACTGGGTGCCGGCCAGCTGCGCGTTCGGATTGACCTGATCGGCGAACAGCCAGTTAAGCGGCCACTGAATCGTGACGAATATCAGCAGCTGGATGCCCAGCAGCAAGGCCAGACGCGACCATGGCATGCGGCCGGCGAACAGCAGCGCGAAAAAGCCGAGCATGAAAACGGTCGTCTCGCGGTTGACCGTGGCCAAGGCGAAAACCAGCAGATAGGCGAGCATCAGGCCGCGCCGCGGCGCCTGCACGTGGCCGATCAACAGCAGCCCCATGCCCAGGGTGAACACGGCTGCCGGCAGGTCGTAAACATAATAGAACAGCGGCACGGGGTGCCAGGTGCCCAGGTCCAGCCGTTGATCCTCGGCCACGAAGGCGCTGGCCAGCTGGAGATCCGGGGCGATCAGATGCATGGCCATCGGAATCACCACCGTGATGGCCAGTACTCGTCGCATGAGATCGTCACGGCCGATGTTGAACATCACCAGTGCCCGATGCGAGAGCACGATCAGTGCGATCCAGCCGAACACTTCGAGCATGCCGAACAGCAGTTTTTCACCCAAGGGCAGGAAGTGCTGGATACCGGCGACGATCGCCGGCAGCAATACGCGGTGCTGGAACGGCTCCACGGCGTTGAAGTTGACCAGCCGCTCAAAGGTGACGAGTTCGAACGGGTGGGTCGTGGTCAGGTGCAGACAGGTCAGAAAGATGGATATCGTCGTCACGACTAGCAGCCAGACGAGTCGTTCGCTTCGGCCGGCATCTGGCATGGGAGCAGCGGATCGAGACATAAAAGCTCGCGGCGAAAATCGAGCGATGACGGATCAAGCGACCATTATAGGCACGTTAAAAAGACGTTTTGCGATCCGTGAACTCACCTAGTCCGGCGCCGATCGGGCAACGAAACTGTTATCGTCGGTGTCGTATTACTGTTGCAAGGAACACGCATGAAAGCCGCGATACTGCATGCGCCCGGCGGACTCGAGCGCATCGAGATCGTGGAGCGCGATCGGCCAGAGCCCGCTGCCCACGAGATTTTGGTGCAGGTTCATGCCAGCTCGCTGAATTACCATGATTATGTCGTGGCCATCGGTGGCATTCCCACCGAAGATCAGCGGGTGCTCATGTCGGACGGTGCCGGCGAGGTGGTGGCTATCGGCGACGACGTTACCCAATTCGCGGTTGGCGATCGTGTCATCTCTACATTCTTTCCGAACTGGGTCGACGGGCCGATCAGCCTGGCCAAGCGCGCGGGCACGCCCGGCGACCGCGGCCCCGGTATGGCCGCCCAGTTCGTCGCCGGGGCAGAGAACGCGTTCACTCATGCACCCGCCGGCTACAGCCATGTGCAGGCCGCGACGTTGCCGTGTGCGGCCCTCACCGCCTGGCGCGCGCTGATGGTCGAAGCACGGATCAAGCCGGGCGATACCGTGCTGGTACTGGGTAGCGGCGGTGTGTCGATATTTGCGCTTCAGTTCGCACGGGTCGCGGGCGCGAAAGTGATCGCCACGACCAGTTCGCAGTCCAAGGCAGACCGGCTGACCGAGCTCGGCGCCGAGCACGTGGTCAACTATGCCGAGGATCCCAAGTGGGGCAAAACGGTCAAGCAGCTCACCGGCGGCCGCGGCGTGGATGCGGTGGTGGAGATCGGCGGCCCGGATACGCTCGGGCAATCGATCGCTGCCTGCCGCATGGGTGGGCATATCAGCCTCATCGGCGTGCTGACCGGGGTCAAGGGCGAGGTCCCGACGGCGGCGTTCTTCTATGCCAACCTCACGATGACGGGCATCAGCGTGGGCAGCCGCTGTCAGCAGCAGGACATGGTGCGCGCGATCGAGGCCTCCGGCATCGTTCCGGTGGTCGATTCCGAATTCGAGCTTGCCGACTTGGCCGAGGCCTTTGCTTATCAGAAGGCCCAGAAACACTTCGGCAAGATCTGTCTCACCCTCTAGCACGCCCAGGACCGGCACGATCGTTGGCCAGGAGATTTCTACGATGAGCAATCCTCGATCGGGTGACGGCCGCTCGCCGTTCGCCGTCCGGCTGTTGGCAACCGGTGGCACCATCGAAAAGACCTATGACCCGGCGCGCGGTGCGTTGACGCTCGATGTGCCGGTGATCCAATCGCTGCTCGACGGCCTGCGCCAGCCGGACATACGGGTCGGCGTCGAACGGGTGATGGCCAAGGACTCCCTCGACATGAGCGATGGCGATCGCGAGGCGATCGTTCAGGCGGTTCGTATGGCGCTCGATCGCGGCGATAGCGATGCGGTTGTCGTCACGCACGGCACCGATACCCTGGCGGATACCGCGGCTGCGCTGGTGGACGGTCTGTCCGCACCGGCGATACCGGTACTGCTCACTGGTGCGATGGTGCCCTGGCGTGTGGCTGATAGCGATGCCGCCCAGAACATGGCGCAGGCTCTGATGGCCGCCCGTCTGGTGGAGCCCGGTGTGTACGCGGTATTTCACTCGCGGGTGATTCCCGGTGACCGCGTGGTCAAGGATTACGATCGCCTCACGTTGGTCGAGGCATCCGACGCCCCTGCCTGATCGGCCGGTCGACGGCCGTCCTCGTGGCCTCGTATTGATACAGTTG
This sequence comes from Salinisphaera sp. T31B1, assembly GCF_040361275.1. NCBI lineage: Bacteria > Pseudomonadati > Pseudomonadota > Gammaproteobacteria > Salinisphaerales > Salinisphaeraceae > Salinisphaera > Salinisphaera sp. T31B1. The sequence continues at coordinate 1,463,025 of NZ_APNH01000001.1, forward strand.
AACAAGGTGATCCGATGGCCCGCGCGCTACCCAGCCTGACCAGCGGCTCAATAGTCCGTGCACTGCTGCGGCTGGCGGTACCGATCGTGTTCGCCAATCTGTTGCAGACCGCCTATCAGCTGATCGACACCTTCTGGGTGGGCCGGCTCGGTGCCGCGGCGGTGGCTGCGGTGTCGCTGAGTTTTCCGGTGATCTTTTTCCTGATCTCGCTCGGGCTCGGCCTGGCCTTGGCGGGTACGATCCTGGTGGCCCAGTATCAGGGCGCAGGCAACACGCGCGCGGTCAACGAGGTCTCGGCCCAGGCGCTGATCGGGGTAGTGCTCATATCGCTGGTACTGGCCGTGGCGGGCTTTATCGGTGCGCCGCATATCGTGGCGTTTCTGGGCGCGGCGGCGGACGTTCTGCCGCTGGCCTCGCAGTATCTGCAAGTGTCGTTCGTGGGCCTGCCGTTCTTGTTCGCCTATGTGATCTTCCAGTCGTTGATGCGGGGCGTAGGCGATGCGCGTACGCCGCTGATCATCGTCACCGGGACCGTGGTGCTCAACTTCGTGCTGGATCCGCTGTTCATTCTCGGCTATGGCCCGGTGCCGGCTATGGGCGTGAGCGGCGCAGCCCTGGCCACGGTGATCACCCAGGGGCTCGCCGCGCTGGTCGGACTGGCCATGCTGTTTTCCGGCCGATACGGCATCCGTCTGCGGCCGCGCTATCTACGGCCCGATCCGGCGTTGCTGTGGCGCCTGCTCAAGCTCGGGCTGCCGGCGGCGGTGGAACAGTCCACGCGGGCGCTCGGGCTGATGCTGATGACCATTCTGGTTGCCGGTTTCGGCACCGTCACGCTGGCCGCCTATGGGATCGGCACGCGCATGCTTAGTTTCGTGATCATTCCCGCGCTGGGGCTCAGTCAAGCGACCTCCGCTCTGGTCGGGCAGAACATCGGCGCCGGCGAGATCGGCCGGGCCGAGCGAACCGCCTGGCTCAGTGCCGTGATTGCGCTGCTCGCGCTGTCCGCGTTCGGGGTGGCGGGTTTCATGTTCGCACGCCCGATCGTGACGCTGTTCGTCCCCGATGCGCCCGACGTCATCGACAAGGGCACGCTGTTCGTGCGGATCACCGCGCTCACCTATGGCCTGATCGGCGCCCAGCAGGTCATCACCGGGGCGTTTCGCGGTTCGGGCAACACACTCGTGGCCATGGCCATCGCGCTGGTCTCGCTATGGATGCTCCAGTTTCCGCTTGCCTGGGTGTTGTCGAACAACACAGGGCTCGGTGAAGTCGGCATCTGGATCGCGTATCCGATCCAGAATGTCATCACCGCAGCCATTGCGGCCATATGGTTCGCTCGTGGCAACTGGAAACAACAACATGTGATCGAGGCCTCGCCCGCCGAGCGCGCGGTCTCGACCTACCGACCCGGCGAGATCACCAACACGACGCTTCGCTAGGTCGCCCCGGCGCCTGTGGCGTCAGGCCTGCCCGGCGAGAGCTTCGAACGATCGGTTGGCTGGGGTACGCGGCCGGTTGGTGTCGGGCCGATTGCCCAGATGGATGGCGCAGGCGACCCGCAGCATCGAGGCCAGATTGGCTACACGGCCGCGATCGATCAGCACCTCGCTGTAGAGCTCGCCGATGAATTCGGCGATCGAATACCCCTGCTCGGCGGCGAGCCGGTCGAGTATTTGCCAGAACTCGTTTTCCAGTCGAACGCTGGTCACACATCCCTGCAGACGGATCGAACGGGTGGTGCTGCGATAGCGCGCAGGGTCGGCCGATGCATAAATCTGGCACATGGCTCCTCCGGATCGTTGGAAGTCTTGATTGTTCTTGTACAACGAACCTACCGCGCACGCCGGCACTCGGCAATGTAGTAAATGACTGTTACCTGCACCGGGTTTGGGCGCGCTAGCCTGCAGTGACTACAACAGCAGACGGGCGCTCAGCCCGCCGCGAACGTCGAGGGAGAATGGGCGATGTCGGATTATATGGTCAGCCGACGCGCGTTTCTGCGCGGTGGCGGTGCATTGCTTACCGGGACGCTGGCCGCTTCGAGCGGGGCGCTGGCGCTGTTCGCACCCACGTCCAGCTGGGCGTTGGAGCTGACAACGCTGAATCGGCATCAGGGCCAGACGGTGCTGGCCTTCACGCGGCAGGTGTTCCCGCACGAGACACTCGACGACGCCGTCTATGCACTGGTGGTCAAGGATCTCGACCGGGAGGCCGCCGTCGACGCCTCGCTGCATGCGCTGTTGGTCGACGGGGTCGACCGGCTTGACGGATCAGGGCAGGGCGATTGGCTGAGCCGCAGCGCTGACGAGCAGTTCGTACAGGTCAAGGCGTTGGAGCCGACGCCGTTCTTCGCCAAAGTCCACAGCACGGCAGTGGTCTCGCTCTATGACAACGACATGGCGTTCGCGCATTTCGGGTATCCGGGGCGGCGCGGCGATCCCGGGTATATCCATCGCGGTTTCAACGACCTGCACTGGCTGCCCGAGCCGCCGGCATCGGCCAGCGGGCCGATTCCCGAGACTGCCTGAGGAGGTCGAGCATGGGCATGTACGACAATCGCAAACAGTTTTCGCACGACGACGACAACGTCGTGGTGATCGTGGGCTCGGGCGCCGGGGGCGGGACGCTGGCCAACGAGCTGGCTCAGAAAGGCATCGACGTGGTGCTGCTCGAAGCCGGTGATCTGCATACCACGGGTGACTTCATCGCCGATGAGTGGCCATCGTTCAACCAGCTGGCCTGGAGCGATACCCGCACCACCTCCGGCGATTGGCGAGTGGCCCGCGACTTTCCCAACCTGCCGGCATGGATATGCAAGACCGTGGGCGGCACGTCGGTGCACTGGGCAGGTGCCAGCCTGCGGATCGAAGACCACGAATTCCGTGCTCGCAGCACCTACGGAAACGTGGCGGACGCGAATCTGCTCGACTGGCCGGTGACGCTGGACGAACTGGCACCGTACTACGATGCTGCAGAGAAGAAACTCAACGTCACGCGGACAAACGGTCTGCCGGGATTGCCGGGGAACAACAACTTCAAGGTCATGTATGCCGGCGCCACCGAGCTTGGCTACAAGACCTGCCATACCGGTCGAATGGCGATCAACAGCGTCAACAAGGATGGCCGACACCATTGCATGCAGCGTGGATTCTGTTTTCAGGGCTGTCGGTATGCGGCCAAGTGGTCGACGCTCTATACCGAGATTCCGCAGGCGCTGGCCACCGGCCATGCCGAGCTGCGTACGCAGGTGCATGCGGCACGGATCGAGCACGACGATCAGGATCGTGCAACGGCCGTGGTGTATTTCGATGCCGGCGGCAACCGCCAGCGCCAGAAAGCGCGCGTGGTCGCGGTCGCCGGCAACTCGATCGAGTCGCCGCGACTCCTGCTCAACTCCGAATCCGCTCGTTTCCCTCGCGGCCTGGCCAACGGGTCCGATCAGGTGGGCCGGAACTACATGCGTCATACCACCGGCACCGTCTGGGGTGTATTCGACGAGCCCGTCGAGATGTACAAGGGCACGACCATGGCGGGCGTGATTCTGGATGAAGCTCGCCATGATCCGAAACGTGGCTTCGTCGGCGGCTACGAAATGGAGACCATTTCGCTCGGGCTGCCGTTCATGGCCGCGTTCTTCAACCCGGGAGGCTGGGGCCGCGGTTTCACCGAAGCCATGGATCAGTATCGTTACATGGCCGGCATGTGGCTGGTCGGCGAGGACATGCCTCAGCAATCCAATCGCGTGACCCTCAGCGGCGAGGCCATGGACGATTTCGGGCTGCCGGTCGCTCATGTTCACTACGACGATCATGCAAACGACCGCGCCATGCGCGAACACGCCTATACGCAGGGCGAAGCCGTATACACCGCCGCCGGGGCCGTACGCACCTATCGCACCCCGCCATACCCCTCCACCCATAATCTGGGTACCTGCCGGATGAGCGCAGACGCGGGCGAGGGCGTGTGCAACGGGCATGGCCAGACCCACGAGCTGGCCAATCTGTTCGTATCCGACGGCAGCCAGTTCACCACCAGTGCGGCGGAAAACCCGACGCTCACCATCGTGACGCTGGCGATCCGGCAGGCCGACTATATTGCCGAGCAGATGAAATCGCGCACGATCTGATTCGAAGCCCGGCGCATGCCGGGCGAACGGCGTTTGTGGCACGCTGGGAGGATGCGATACCCGCTTGCCACCTACTCACGCGCGCATTTCATTGCCCTGATTGGCATCGTGCTGTTCTTCCTGGGCGGCGGAGTCGCGCACTTCTGGTTGTCGCCGTGGTTCGTGGCCATCGTGCCGGACTATATTCCCACGCCGGTGCTGGCCGTTGCCGTCAGCGGCGCCTGCGAGATTCTGGGCGCGATCGGCCTGCTCATGCCGCGTACGCGGCGCGCTGCCGGTATCGGTCTGCTCCTGCTGATCGTCGCCGTCTTCCCTGCCAACGTCTTCATGGCCCAGCATCCCGAACGGTTCGACGTCTTCCCGCTCTGGGCCCTGTACCTGAGATTGCCGCTTCAGCTGGTGCTCTTGGCCTGGGTTGGCTATGCCATGCGGCGCGCGGGATTGGCCACCAGCCTCTAGATCGATTCATAAGCGTGCGGCCTGGTGCGCTGAATCATTCAGGCCGAGCCCTTTAGCCGACAAGGGGTGCGGTCTATCCGTTTCGCGCGACTTTCGACTGCCTACAGTCGACGGTTGGCTGGCGACTGTTGCACATACAACCGTCGGTAACGTTAAATACCCATGCACACGCTCGTGTGCCCAGCACCTCTGCGTCGAATGAGGGCAGCCACCGATGGCGCGACGACAAGACAGGGCTCCGGGCGTTTGGACGAGCGACGGGTTTCTCTGGCCGGCTTGATCGACGGCCCGGCGAGCGTAATGGGTTGGGATGATCATCAAAGTGAATAAACCGGAAGCTGGCTTGGTCTCGGACAGTGGCGTCAACGTCTGGGTAGACGGTGATCCGCCGCCGCACGACGGCCCCACGGTTGATATCGAATGCTTCTACGAACTCGCACCCTCGCCGGAACTCTATGCGGCGCTCGAAGCACAGCAGATCAGCACGGATGCATTCACTGCGGATTACGAGCTGGAACTGGACCAGATACCGCTGGCCCGTTTCTCCACGCTGATTCGCGGCGCCCGCGATGATAGGCTGGCCTTGATCAGCCGTCGGGCGCTGCCTGCCCACGTGCTGCGACGCTATATCGACGATCTGGTGGCCATGACCGACGCAGACGATCGCCGTCTTGCCGAGGCGGGCCATCACTGTGCCTTGGTGGCCGAACGCGCCTATCGCGAGCAACGTGCAGCCGGTGCGACGCACACTCAGGCGGTGCGCGCTTCTCGCCAGGCCCTGCGGGACGGCGAGCCGCGCGTCTAGTCGAGCAGCTCGCGCGCGGCGACAGGACGAACGACGGGATGGAATCGGTCGTGTTGGAGTTCGTCTTTGAGTGCATTGTTTCGCAGTTTCGAGCGCAATCACTACGGTCGTGATTGGGTCGTGGGCGATATCCACGGCTGTTTCTACATGCTGGACCGGCTGCTCGACCGGGCCGGCTTCGACCGGCACTGCGATCGCTTGTTCAGCCTCGGTGATCTCATCGATCGTGGACCCGACAGTGAACGCGCGCTGGCCTATCTCGACGAGCCCTGGTTTCATGCCATTCGCGGCAATCACGAACAAATGCTGCTCGACAGCGTCCGCCATGGCGGCGATCTGCAGCGGCTCTGGCAGGTCAACGGGGGCGAGTGGTTCGCCGAGCTGAGCCCGTGGCACCAGGAAACCTTCACGGCCTATTGTTCGGCGCTGCCTCTGGCTGCGGAGGTGGAGTTACACGACGGGCGCCGGGCCGGACTGGCCCATGCCGATGTGCCGGACGATTGGGCCGACGTCGTCGACGGCCTGACCGGCGATACCGTCACGCCCGAACTGGCCAACCGGCTGCTCTGGCAACGAGAACGCGCTACGGAGATCGAACGACGGGACCGCGGCCTGTTGTGGCGCAGGCGCCGGCGGCCGATCGTGGTCCACGGCATCGATTTGGTGCTGTTCGGTCATACGCCGATGAGCGCGCCTACGCGCTGCGAGAACACCCGCTGGCTCGATACGGGTGCATTCATGGGTCGCCGGCTCACCGTCGCCGAGCTGGCTCTGGACGGTTGCGTATGGTCCCTGGCATCCGATCTGGATCATTGCAGTGACCAATGGCGTTGCGTGGTCTCGGATCGCAGGCGCTGAGCCGCGCACCGGACGAGTCACGGGTTCCGGTCGCGGCTCAGTTGGGCACAGTCGTCGGCGGGACTGAGGCCGGCAAACCGGTCGGCCAGGAAATCGACCGCCCGGGAGGCGTGGGTGATCGCGGCGGTGATGTGCTCGCCGAACGCCGATTCGAACACTACCGGCACACCCAGCTCACAGTAGCGGCGGGCCAGCGCACGCGCGTCGCTAGTCGGGGTGATCTGGTCGAACCGGGCGTGGTAGTACAGCAGCGGCGCGGTGAATGCGCGTTGGCCCAGGCGGTTTTCGGCGATGACCTGTCGAACCACCGGGACGGCCAGCAGGTTGTCGACGGTGACATAGTCGCGCATGTCGTCGAAGCTGTAGCCCGACAGCACCGGATCCTTGACCCAGGCCAGCTCCTGACCGACGCAGCTGGCATCCAGATCCTCGAACATCCGACGGCCTTTTTCGTTGAGCAGGGTATCGACATCGATACGGTCGTAAGCGCGCGACAGGCCGATGACGGCGGCGAAATACAGGCCGGCGAACAGCCCGCCATCGACATGCTCGGCCGAGCTGGCCAGATCCGCCGGCGGCCCGCCGGCGGCGATACCGACCAGATTGGTTTCCGGCGCGTAGTCGGCGGCGATTTCTGCTGCCCATAAACTGGCGAACGCGCCGCCCGAGTAACCCCACAGTGCGGCCGGAGTATCCGCATCGACCCACGCATCCGGGAGGAAGCGACGCGCTGCACGAATGCCATCGAGCACGCCCTGGCCGGCGTTGCGACCGGCCAGAAACTGCGTTTCCGGGCCCTCGTAATCGGGAATCACCACCACCCAGCCGCGGCGCAGTGCCTTGTTCATCAGCAGGTGTTCGACCATCGACCCGGACAGGATTTCATAAGAGGGCGCACAGCGGCGCGTGAGCGCGTCGTAAGCCACCTGATAGGACAAAAGCCTCGGTTTCGGCTCGTCTGGCACCAGGATCGTGGCGACCACCGCCTGTGGTTTGCCGTTGGTGTCATTGCTGCGATAAACGACCTGCCAGGCGCGCGCATTCACCTCGAAAAAGTAATAAGCCTCGGGCGCGATCGGCCGGTAGCGCAGTATCGTCCCCGGCGCCACCGCAGCCAGTTCCGCAGCCGAAGGCTGGACATGAAAGGCATCGTCGGCGGGGGGCTCGAACGGCGCTTCGGGCTCGGAAAAGCGCGCTGCGGTATCGGCTACCGTAGCCGGCGGCACGGCCTGATCGGTGACCGGCGGCTGCCAGGCGCAGCCGGCGGCCAGTGCCATAAGACACGCGGCATACGATCTAATCAAACCGTTTGAGTAGTGCAAATTGAACCAAACTTCATTTTTAGCGTTATTTTTATCTAGAACAGAAGCGCGCCGGCTCTCGGACATGCAGTTGATAAGCATGCTGATGGCCAATTGGAAAATACCCAAAGTAACGCTATTTGGCGCAACCACATCATTTTAGCCCGCGGCCACTCTGTGAGTGAATCGTTCTGCAGACAGAGCAGGCTTGGCTCTGGTACTCGAGCAAGACCAACCATGGAGTGAGCGTGTCAATCGCCGAAGATCACGTATAAAAAGTGCGGGCGCCGTCATGTACGAAAAAAACCTTTCGTTGGCATTACGACACTCGATAAGTGACGGTTCCGGAACGACCGATCGTCGATTAACGCGCTTGTTGTCTTTCTTTCAGGCGAGCCTGCAAGCGTGGCACTGACTCTTGTGGAACTGGATAATTTCATTACCACCGGGCAGGTTATATCGCTCGTAGAATAGATTTATCGTGCAGGTCGCGGTTGGAGATCATGGGATCTAGCCGAGAAGAAATCATGCAATTTGGTCTGAATTTCCCATTTTGCGTCGTCTGCTCGGAAAGTCGTCCGTTTTACATGGTTTTGATACAGACTGTTGATCCGCGGCGCTTATGGAGATATATATTTGTCACGCCACGATAACGAGAATATGTGGAGGTGGGCGTGCGCGATTCGGAGGAGTTATTGCGCCTGATCTATGGCGCGTTGGTCGGCGCTGGTATTGACCTCGATGCGGTAGACGAGGTGTTGGAGTTTTCTTGCGAGCAGATGAGCGACCCGTCACGGCGCGCTCGTCATGTCTGGCAGGTCAACTTCTGGCGCGCAGTCGAACAGGTTTCGGGTGATCCGGACATCGGCGTGCATCTATGTCCGCATTTGCCGCTTTTTCGCAACAGCGCGATCGAGTATCTGTTTCTCAGCTGTAAGACGTTCGGCCAGGCCTGCCGTCTGGCATTGCGCTACGATCGGCTGATCAGCGACGCGTTTCATGGAGAGGTCTATATCGAGGACGGCGTGGGTGTCGCGCGGATTACCGGAACCAATGGTAGCGATTCGATCCTGCGCCACTCGGAGGTTTGTTTCGTCTACGGCGTGATCGATTTTCTCGCTCATATGACTCAAGGCGCTTTCGTAGCCGAACGCGTGCATCTGTGCTGCGATCCCGGTCTGGCGCGAGACGACTACGAACGCACATTCGCCTGCCCCGTGAGTTTCGGCGAGACCTCGAGCGAAATTCGCTTCGATGCCGAGCTTTTCGATCTGGAAAGTGCGTATCACAACCCGGAGATGTTGGCGATTCACCGTGAACATGCGGACCGGGAAGTCACGAATTTGAAGAGTCAGGACACGATCGACCGGTTGCGTTCTGCCATCATGCGACGACTTCCCGGATCGGAAGGCGTCGATATCGAGCTCGACGATATCGCCGGTGATGTTGGCGACAACGGCCGCCATGTCCGCAGTGAACTGGCTGCAGCCGGCACCTCCTTTCGCAAGCTCGTGCAAAGCGTGCGATTCCACATGGCCTGTCGACTGCTCTCCCACTCGGGCGCGGCAACCGAAGCGATCGCGGACCTGCTCGGCTTTTCCGGTGAACGCGCCTTTCGACGTGCCTTCAAATCGCTTTCGGGGCTGACGCCGTCCGAGTACCGAAAGATGGAGCGTCTCGACCGCCATGCGCTCAAGGACCCCTACGAACTGCTGTCGCGGATGATCGAGATCGACAGCTGACCGAGCGAGTTCATCGCCTATCGGTTTCGCGATGTGCCGGCCGAATTTCCACGCGGCTTTGTTTCTCGGCAGGACTTTTCAGCGCGCGTTGTCACGATCATTCAACGGTATTTCCAAGCCGGGACGCTGATTTGTCGCGGGATTAATTCCCAATTTTTCGTCGATAAATTCAACTTTAAATCAATAAATTAGACGAAAGGGGACCGCGCTGACAAACGTGTGCGTCAGTACGGTCCTTGTTCTCAATGCGACGAATCCGGTTGGTTATAGGGCACGTCCAACGGGCGTTGGCCAGAAGACAAACCAACGGGGAGCGGCCTGCGACGGCCGACAATGCTATGACAATTAAACGAGGGGAAGCCGGTGCTTCGGGCATCGGTCACGCCGCAGGCCTGGCGCTGCGCGGCGCATTCACGGGGCTGTGTCTTGCGGGCGCGCTAAGCGCCTGCTCATCGGGCGGTGGTGGCGACGGCGGCCAGGGTGGCGACGGTCCCAATCCGGGCGATGTGGTCGGCGGCGGTGCCGATCCGAGCGTTGCATTCAGCTATCCGGTGAACGGCCAGGACAACGTCTACGTCAAGTCGCAGATCGCGGTCGCCTATCGCGGCGATGTCGATGGCGATCCCGGCCTCACGCTGGCGGTCGACGGCACGCCGGTCGATACCAACGTCGAGCGCGATAGCAATCAATCCAACATCTTCCGCCTGAGTGTGCCGGGCGGCGGCGACGTCGAGCGCGCGGGCCTCGAGCCCAACACCAGCTACACCGTGCAGAACGGCGCCGGCGATACGCTGTTTTCGTTCACCACGCGAGCTTACGACGGGCGTCCCGGCGAGGGCGCATTCAGCGTTGCGCGGCTCTCCCGTATCGGTGATCGCAACGTGCCGTTCACCGAGTTCAACCCCATTCGGGCTCGCTTTTCCAGCCCCGTCGACGAAGGCAGTATCGAACTCTGCGATGCCGGCGAAACCCTGGGCACCGACTGCACCGTGTCGGTTACCGGCCCCGATGGCGCCGTACCCGGCCGCCTGACTGTGCTGGGCTCGGATATGACCTTCGACCCCAGCAGCGATCTGGGCGACGGCACGCCGAGCAGCCGTAATGCAGCCGATTACGACAGCAGCGATCTCGTGGGCGGCCAGACCTACACCGTCGCCTTCGACGGCGTGCGCTCGGCCTTCGGCGACGAACTGTCGACCAGCTTCAAGGTCACCCCGGTCGCCATCAGCGAAGGCGACAGCGTGGATACCGTTCAGGCGCTGTCGATCACGGGTGGCCGTGGCGACAACCCGCTCAACGGCGGCTTGCGCAATCTCGTCAAGATCAACTCCCAGCTGATTGGCGGCAACGACCAGCCGGCGTCGAACGCCGACGATCGCGGTGGGCTTCTCACGCGTCTGGCGGGCACCACCAGCGGCTCGCGCTACAACGGCACCTTCCCGGGCCTGATTCCCGCCGGTCAGCAGTTCGACCTCACGCCGCTGGCGCTCAAGCTCAACGGCGACGTCGATACGCCGATCAACACCGACAACATCCGGGTGCGCTTCGCCAACGACGCCGATGTCTATCTGGTGAGCAACGCGCCGCTGGCCGGCATCGAGGCCCCGACCCAGGTGCTGCTGCGCTTCGATCTCGGCATCAGCACCGCCGTTCCCCAGGGGAATCCGATCGCCGCGCTGTCGAATGGCGTCTTCAACCAGACCGCCATGGATATCGTGGCCGCCGGCCTGGCCGTGCCGCAGCCCAATGGCGATATCAAGCTCACTACGCTCGGCAGTTTCCCGGTGTCGGTGAACCGTACGGGTAACGCGATCGTCGACTTCGAATTGGAGCTGACCCTGCCGAACCCGAGTGCGTCGGACATGATCACGGTGGACGCCGATACCACCGCGCCGCGCATTACCGCGCAGTATCCGAGTGGCTGTCTATATACATTCAATACGCAGGATGCCGCTGGCAATCCGCTGTTTGAAAGCGGTTCCGTGGTGGGCGGTATCGACGGCACCACGACGCTGTCCGACACCGAAGCCAACTGCATTAGCGTTCTGAGCCAGCGCGAGATTCTCAACGCGGATGATATGGAGGCGCCGGACGCGCTACTTAACTTCCCCGAGCCGCGTGCGGACAGCCTGCCGTTGCGTTCGAACCCGTCATTGACTTTCTCCGAACCGGTCGACCCGATCAGCCTCGGGGCGAATATCACACTCACCAACAATGCCGATAGCTCCGAAGTACCCGTGCGTCTTCGCAGCGAAGGCTCCAGTGTGGTCATCGATCCGGTCGAGGCGCTGGAGCCGGATACGCAGTACACCGTTCAAGTCGGTCAGGGCATTACCGATCTGGCGGGCAATGGCCTGGAAGGCAACTTCCCCGGCAGCACCCTCGTGTCGAACATTACCTTCAACACCGAACCGATGGTGATACCGCGAGAAGCCGATGGCCAGCCGACCGATGTCAGCCAGGATCTCACCCAGCGACGTGCCGTACGGCAAGCCGCGCCGTTCCTCACGGTTTTGACGCCCGGTATGCCGTGCCCGTTGATGCAGTCCTCGGACGAGCCGGAATCGGACTTCCGTAGTGGCGGGGATATCGCAGGGCGCTGTGTCGGCGATTCTGCGACGGCATCGGGAGATTTCCCAACGCCGAACCCCTTTCCTGACGGAACGCAGTATCCGGCGCCGAGCAGTGCCAAGGTCGTGTATCCGGTATTCAAGGAGCCGGCCAACAATACCGTCGATGCGTATTTTTCCAAGCCGGTTCAGGCCAGCACCATTCAGATGGCCAATGGGTGTCTGATTGGCGGTAGCGGCAATACGAACAGCGACGCTACGGTTGCAGTTCAGATCATGGACGGAAGCGGCCAATGTACTGGCGTTGTACCCGGTGCTCTCGCACTGCTGACGCCAAGCGACACGTTGACGCGCGGTTTCAGTTTCCGTCCGACGGATGCGTTCGTGCCCGGCCAGCGCTACTGGATCGTCGTTTGCGGTAGCGCAGACGACACACAAGGCACGGGGGCGAGCGACTGCTCAACCGGAAAGACGGTCCTAGGCCAAAACGGCCTGAGGCTGAATACCAATTCGCTTCTGGGTACCGGTACGCGGGTCAGTGCCTTTGGTGGCACCCAAAACGGGCAGCCGAATCCTGCGCCGCCGGGTACTTGCGGCGCCGGTATTACCGATATACCAAGTGGCGGAGGTAACGTTTATTGCTACGACGATAACCGGGCCCAGGGCGGACCCGACATCGTCATGCCGTTCGACGGTGCGCCCGCCACTCGGGATTTCTATGCGACGACTCTGGCGTTGCCGGAGACCGATACGAATGGAAACGGAATTTTCGATAACACGCCCTATGGACAAGATCGCATCGCCCTGGGCATGAACGACATTGGGGGGCAGCTTACGGATGAAACCACGTACGCCGCGAACCAGGTATTCGATGATTCGTTCGGGCGTGAACGGTCCCAGCCCGCGAACATCGTATTCAGCGCTACCCTTCAAGGCCTGCTTCCTGGCGCGGGGGCCGAAGCCGGCTTCCTTTCGGGCGGTCGTCCGGTCGCTATCCGGCAGTTGAACGACGGAGAAAGCTGCGCGCCGGCGAATCAGGTCACCTTCAACGATGGGACGTCGGTGATCGGTAATAGCGCGCCGAGCCAGTGTCTGCCCGTCGACTTGTTGCCTGGCGGTTTCACTGCGATCACGAGTCTGGCGGCCGGCAATATCGCACCGACCGGTCGTACACTGCTGCGCTTCCCATACGGCGTTGACGGCAACGGTCAGTCGACCGATAAGCCGCAAAGTGGTTATATCGTGCCGGAATGCCAGGGAAGCTTTCAGGGCGAGGACTATGATTATGCCCCCTGCTTCGTGGCCAATCTGCGCCTCACGGTCAATGGCAACGACGGTATAAGCAGTGAGGGCACGAACTTGGCTATCCCGCAACAGGACCTGAATGTCCGCGTTTTTGGACCTGTCGCATTCGAACAGAACGGCCGCTTGGTGATTTCGACCAAGAATGCGAATGCCTTCGCGATCGTCGCCTATCTCACGACGGGCCCCAACTTCCCGCCGGCCCCGTTGCCCGCGCCTACGCAGGCCGGGGATCAATCCCTGCAACTCATCGGCCCTGCCATCCACGGCGGTCTGTCGTTCCCGGTGCGCTAGCGGCGTCTGCAACTCACAAGGGCCGCCCGGCCGGGCGGCCCTTCAATAATCCTTAACAAGACACGAGGGGAGAACCATGGGGACCCATCATTCATTACGTACGCGTGTGGCCGCCGGGGCGGCCATCGGACTCATCGGCCTGAGCTGTGCGATGCCCGTCTTCGCCCAGGGCGGCGGCGGGGCGATGCGCGACCTGCAGCTGGAAGAACAGACCAACAGCCTGTTCGGCGACGCGCTCGACTTCATCAAGCACAACACCTACATCCGTCTTGGCGTGGGCCATCTGGCGTATGAGGGCAGCTCATCCGAGCTCAAGGTCGAAAATGCGCAAGGCCTGGCGGCCCAAGCGTTCGGGCCGGGCGAATCCAAGCTCGACAATACCGGGTCGGGGCTGGGCGATAAGACTTTCCCGGCAGGCACCATCGGGCTGTACGTACCCTGGACCGGCCGTCACCTGGCGACCGAGGTCACGATTTCGGCCCCGATCAAGCTCGACTTTCAGGTCACCGGTCGAGCCGCCAATGAATCGCTCGCGCCCGAGGTGCTCGATGACGGTACCGGCAACGCCATTGCCACCGGTGTGCCGGCGATCGGCAAGAACATTGGAACGCTCAAGACTTTCCCGCCGAATATCAGCCTGGTCTACCGGCCCTGGGTCGATACCCCGGTGCGCCCGTTCGTGGGTGTGGGGGCCATGTATCTCTACACCTTCGATACCGACATATCGAACGAATTTCTCAATTCGCAGAACGAGCCCGAGCTATATCTTGAAAAACCGGTCGCTTGTACTGCAAAAGCCGGCGTGGACGTCGATATCACGGATCAGCTGTTCTTCACCCTGTCGGCGGAGTACATCGGCTGTGCAACGGTCAAGGCCAAGCTGAACAATATAAGCGTACGAGCCCCGAACCTGTCGGATCAGTTCGGCGCCATCGACGTCGGCACGATTTCAAGCGAGAACAAGTTCGAAGCGATCCTGTATCAGGCCGCTTTCGGTATCCAGTTCTAGGCTCCACCGGTCCTGCGGTTTGGCCGGCACCGACACATCGCCTCGTGTAACCACTGAAGGCCTTGTCTCCCTTGTGTCTTCAGTTTGTCGGCTGCTGGCCTTCTTTTCAATTGCGATCGACGCGCCAACGCGTCGGGAGAGAGATCATGCATAACATATTCAAATGGGCGGCAGTGGGCACGGCGAGCGCGTTGCTGCTGTCGGGCTGTGGGCTCATCTATAAACCGACCGGCCATGTGCTCAACCATTACACGCTGGACGAGGCCGTGCCCTACAGCCTGGCCAGTGGAGACTTGAACAAGACGACCTGTGGCACCGGGCTGGCGTTGAGCCAGCTCATGGGCTCTTTTTCTAGGGTGATCAACCGCCCGGCACGTACGCTTTTGTCGACCAATACGCTGGCTGCGATGTGCTCCGAGTCCCAGGCGCAGGACGCGCACCTGCTAGTACTGCGCAACCTGCATAACGGCAATGTCGATGCCGCCCGCGACAACCGTATTATCGCCCAGCGTTGGGAGCGCATCACGGCGTTGCGGCGGTATCAGGTCTTCAAGGACACCGAGCGCGCCTACGGGGATTTGGGTGGCCAGGGATGTCCGGACCTGACCAACGAGATGGGCACGGAACTGGACAAGCTGCAGTTTCTGGTCGGGACGCTGACCTCGGTACAGGGCGTGCTCAGCGATATTCAAGCCAACAGCACCGTGGGTATTCCACAGGATATCGCCGCCCGCGCCGGACGTGCCAGCCAGTGTCTGGACAACCAGCAGTGGTGGGGCGTGCCGGATGCGCTGGAAGCGATCGTGTGGCTGTCGGTGCCAGGCAATGCGCCGGAGGGCGCGGATCCCTGGGCACAGCTGGAGCGCTCGGCCGCGATCGGCGAGCGTCAGGGCATGGCCCTTGCGCCCATGCTGTATGCGCTGGCCGCCTACGGGCAATCCGATACGGCACGCGAGAAAGTGGGTATCGAACGGGTCGCCCGGACCTACAACAGCGATACCCGGCCAAGCGAGTTCCAGATCCTCAATGAGGTCGCCTACAGCCAGGCGCAATACCTGAGCGACCGCCTCTGGATGGCCGACAGCGGCCATCGCACGCCGTTGCTCGCGCTCGGCACGTTTCCGGGCGATTCCGACAACAGCGAAAGCGATTTCAATGCGGAGGATTTCCTGTAGGGCCTGACGTGGCAACGGGCCGCCGCGAACGGCGGCCCGTTGTCCATCTCGGCTGGAGCCATGTCGGTGAAGCGATCTCGTCGAACCGCATTCGCGGTGCCGCCATGCGCTGGCGCCGACGGCCCACACGTCGAACGCTGTGTGCGCTGCGGTGAGGGTGGTTTGAAAACCGTTGTACTGGATATCGGCATGGTGGCGCGTGTGTGCCCGGGCTGTGGTCGCCAGACCGTGGTGGACGTCGACCGGCCAGCATCTGCAACGAAAAACAATCGGTTGGTTAAGGAACAATAGTCATGAAACGAATCAATATCCTGCGCTGCGCGACCGCGATTGCGGTCCTGGCCTGCAGCGCGTTCGGAACGTCAGCGTTTGCGCAGTCCGATGTGCAGACACGGACCTTTTGTATCTACGATCCGATCGGGGCCAATGGCTTTATCTATCAGGCGCTGCAGGATTACGTGTTGCAGGCGCGTGCATGGGGCTACAAGCTGGAGACCCGGGCCTATACCGATGAGGCGGTGGCGGCGAGCGATCTGAAGGCCGGCCAGTGCGATATCGCCTCGCTGACCGGTGTGCGCACGATCCACTTCGTCAAGTTCGCTGGCTCGCTGGATATGGCTGGTGGCCTGCAGACCTACGATGAAGAAAAGACCGCCATTCGTGTGATGTCCAGCCCGAAGGCCGCGCATTACATGAAGCAAGGCCCCTACGAAGTCATCGGCGTCGTGCCGTTGGGCAAGGCCTTTCTGTTCGCACGCGACCGGCACCTGCTCGACAGCATCTCCAATATCGCCGGGAAGAAAGTGGCGGTGCTCTCCTACGACAAGCAAGCCTCGACGCTGGCCAATGTGGCCGGTGCATCACCGGTGGGTGCGTCCATCGCCAGTTTCGGGCCGATGTTCAACAATGGCAGCGTCGATCTGGCCTATGCGCCGGCGTTCGCCTACAACGCACTCGAGCTCTACAAGGGGCTTGGCACGAAGGGAGGCATCGCCGATTTCGTGCTGGGTATGCTCTCGGGCCAGCTTATCGCGCGCGCCGACCGTTTCGATGCGGACTTCGGCCAGAAGTCGCGTAGCTGGGTGTTCGACAATATGTTCGATTCCACGCTTTCTCGTGTGACCGGTGCAGAAGACGAGATTCCGGAAAAGTTCTGGGTTCATATCAGTGGCGAGCGCGATCAGAAATACCGCGAGATGTTTCGCACGGTGCGCGTGAAATTATGGGAAGAGGACTGGTACAGCCATCGCATGCAGCATCTGCTCAAGAAAATCCGCTGCTCCAGTGATCCGGGGCTCGCGGAATGCAGCCTGGACAGCGAAGGGGGGGCGGTTAACTAGCGGTCGGTCTGTAGTGGCACGTGAGTCAGGCGATCGCCGAAGGCAGGCGGTCGGCCTGGATCACCCCATGCGGTTATCGATATCACTCGTTGGTCCGCGCCACTGAAGTAACGCTGTATCGCCGGTTCGACAGGCGTCATGGGATCAATTGCCGTAGGTCCGCGATCTTCACGCTTGTAGCCACGGCGGCAATCGGCTCGCGCCGCGTTGAGCTGGCGGCAATCGGCATTTCGCTCAAGCTGCAGGAGGGCGGTTATGTCACCCAATATGCATAGTCTTGGCGCCTGGTTTGCCGGCATCATTCTGGCCGGGGCGGGCATGGCCATCGCGAGCGCCGACAGCGGTGTTCCGACTCGCTCGATCTGTGTCTACGACCCGGTGGGGGCCAGCGGGCCGGTGATCGAACAGTTTCAGGACTACATCATCTTCGCCCGCGAGCACGGCGTGGCATTCGATCTGCGTGCCTATACCAGCGAAGACGTAGTCGCATCGGATTTCAAGGCCGGACGCTGCGATGCGGCCGGGCTGACCGGTATCCGCATGAAGCAGTTCGTGCCGTTTGCCGGCAGTCTCGATATGGTCGGCGGGCTGCAGACCTACGATCAGGTGCATACCGCGATCAAGGTGATGGCCAGTGACAAGGCCGCGCCGCTCATGCGCGACGGCGGCTACGAGATTGCCGGCGTCGTGCCGGGCGGCAAGGTCTATCTGTTTTCCCGCGAGAAGCGTTTTCTAGACAGCCTCGAGGCCGCGGCCGGCAAGAAGGTCGCGGTGATCGGTTATGACAAGCAGGCGCGTGTGGTCGCCAACGTGGCCGGTGCCTCGCCCGTGCCGGCGACGATCGCCAGCTTCGGGCCGCTGTTCAACAACCACAGTGTCGATATGGCGTACGCGCCGGCGATCGCCTACAAGCCGCTGGAGCTCTACAAGGGGCTCGGCGAAAACGGCGGCGTCGCCGATTTCGTACTCGGCATGCTGTCGTTGCAGATGGTCGTGCATCGCGATCGCTTTCCCGACGGCTTCGCCGCCGCCTCGCGCCGTTGGGCGGTCGACAATGCCTGGGGCCGTGTGATCACCCGGATCCGTCAGTCCGACGACGAAATTCCGGATCGCTACTGGGTGCATATCAACGGTGAACGCGAGACCAAATATCGCAGCATGCTGCGCGAGATCCGCCAGCGCCTGTGGGATCAGGGCTGGTACGACCACCGCATGCAGCATCTGCTCAAAAAGATCCGCTGTTCGACGAACCCCGGCGTGGCCGAATGCAGCCTGGACAGCGAAGGCGGCGCAATCGAATGAGTACAATGAGTCACTGTGAGCGCAGGGGTTGCATGGCGCCTGGGCCGCGGCCTTCTAACCGGTTGCCGTTGTGGCCGGAACGGCCGTTCGAGCGATCGGCGCTGCCGCCCGTGCTGCGGTATTGCGCATGAACGCCGCTCTGTCCGGTTCCGTCACGCGTAAGGGCGATCAGTCTGGCGATGACAGCGGCCGCCGTGACCGCAGTACATGGATGCGGCGCGCCACTCGGCTGGCGATCTGCGTATTCGGATTAGCGTTGCTCGGGCTGGCCCCCGCCGCGCTGGCGATGACGCCGGCGCGCAAGGCCGCCTGCGATACGGTGCTGACCCTGCGCGGCTGGCATCCGCCGCTGGCACTGGCCGGCGATGTGCCCGAGACGCAGGCGGTGTCGTTACTGCGCGATCACCTGAACTGGCAGCGTAATGTGGTGACCGCCACCCGGCTGGACCCGGATGTCGACGCAGTGCGAGCGGCGTTGTGGGATGCGGTACGCGATTTCAATCTGAGTGGCCTATACCGGACGTTGCCGACCGAGGACGGGGATTGGCGTGCCTTGACGTTGCAAGGTCGTCCGGCATCGTCCGCGTATCGGGTGAGCCGGATCGCGCCCGACGCGTTCGACCAGCCCCTGGGCGCGTTGGGAGAAACCACGTCGCAGCTGTCCATGCGACCGGGCGTCGTGCCGCCCGAGGGCCCGGCCGGCGATCGCTACAAGGTGCGCGCGCGTATGCGCGCCGACATCGGGCCCATCGAATGGGCAAACGTGCTCGAAGCCGCGTGGATGAGTCTTGATCATCTGACCACGACCGCACCGCTGCCGGCGCCCAGCGGCGGCGGGTTCTTCGGTGGCACCGGCAGCGATGCGGAGATTCTGCTGCAACTGCAGCCGGCTTTTCCGAACTTTTTTCGCTGGTATCTCGGCATATCGAACATTCCGGACATACTCGCCCCGGATAGCGCGCGATCGCCGGCCGAACACCTGCATCTGGTGGTCCAGCTCGACCAGGGATTGCGCGAGCACTACCCGCGGGTCGCCGATTATCTGGAACAGATCAAGGGCTTCATATCGGCCCAGGTCTCGATCGAGAACGATGCGGGGCGCTGGCTCGATATCGACCTGGACAGCGTGCAACAGCGTCTCGTGGTCGATGCCTGGGTCAAGGACGGGCATCTGGTGCCCAGTCGCGACGGCACGCCACGCCTCGATGCCATCGACCCCGCCGAAACCCTCGATCACCTGTCGTACCAGTCCGTCGCCGATATCAAGCTCAAGGCGCTGGGGGTAACCGTCCGTCTCGATCAGTGGCCGATCGACTGGACGTACCGTCGGTCGAATGACGGGGCTACCTACGACGGGCGCATCGTCACGCAGCCGAAGGTAAGCGTCGGCGGCGCCGCGCTCGGGTTCATTCCCACCGGCGTGGTCGATGCCGTGATTCCGAACAATATCGAAGGCATCGTGAACGACTTCATGCAGGTGCTCACGCAAAGCAACGGCGGCGCGGGGGCAAAGCTGGACGTGTCGTTCGAGCAGGTATCGCAAGACAGCAGCCTTTTATCCGTTGCTGCGGACGGCGACATGCTGGACAACTTCTTCGTACGGTTCGCGGTCAGCCTGATCAACAAGCGTGTGCTACCTGACAGCGCCCAGGTCGAGGGCCTCAAGCGCCTCATCGGAGCCGGGCTGGACGCGCTGACCGACGATCTCGACATCCTCGTCGCCGCACAACATGGCATGCGTGGCGCTGGCCTAACCGAACTGGTGGCGCAATGTCGGGATGCCTCGTCGACGTGGTGATGACCCAATCATGCAATGCAACCCGGACCGCTGCGAGTGCGGCTCAAGTGGATGGCCTTGCACGTTGCTGCCCAGCCTTGGTGACCATGCGATCCGGCCAGTCGGCACAGCTCCTTGGCGATTCGTCTGCGGTGGCTTATCTGTGCGCTAACGATGGCCGGCTAACCGTCGACGCGATCAGCGTCAGATCGCCAGGTTCTGGGTCGTCTGATTCCGGATCAAAAGCGATGAACTCGAAATGATCATCAAATCTGCTCACGACTGGAGGGCGCCACTCGTCAGCTCCGTTGGCTGGAGGAAATGGCGAGTGCGCCGTACAGCGCAGAACCAAATGCTGCCAGCCTGCGACTGGTTCAAGTCCTGATCCATCCGACCCGGAGCCAACCGATGAAGACCCAACGATGTCCAAAATGCGCAAGCTTTGGCGTGGTCCCGATCCGGCGCCGTGCGTGGCGCAAGATGCTTCGGCTGCGCAACCACATGCGCTGCATCGATTGCGGAAATCGCTTTCGCAGTCGAAGTGGCTAACCGGGCCCCGCATTCGTACCAGTACTCGCGATGTCGATCCGAGCGAGCTGGTTTTCTCGGCTATGGAATGAGTCAGGAACGATGTCGCCTCGAGCATGGCAGACACTGCAGCGATGCCAACGCGGCGACCAGATTGACCCGGTGGGGCGGCAGGCGCGCGACCGCGCTCACCGCAGCTTGAAAGGTGCCGTCGCCGAAGAAGTCGCACGGATCACGCGCGGTCTGCAGCGGCTGATGCAAGCGCTGCACACGCAGCGGCAGACCATCATCAAACGGTCGGGAGTTCGTCAGCCGCTGTTGATTCAGCGTTTCCAGGACCACTTGGCCGCCAGGTCCGAGTGGCTTCAAACGCTTGAAAGACAGCGTTGGGGATCAGTCATGTGCTGTCTGGATTTCAAGAGATTCGGACCCGCCGTGGCGGCGGATTCTTAGCGCCAAATTATTACTGCTGACGGCAGTCCATCGTGGGCGGGCGGCTCGCTGAACAACGCGTAGACATCCCGGGCTGCTTCAGGCGCCTGATTATTTGGCACGGTTCAACACCGGATTCGCTCTATACGCTCAGATGCCTGTTCACGATCTCGTCGGTGAGTTCCGCGATACCGCCCTGGGCGACCAGCCGGCCGTTGTCGAGGATGCGGAATTCGTCGGCCACGCGTCGGGCGAAGGGCAGTTTCTGTTCGACCAGCAGCACGGTGAGCCCGTCCTCGCGGTTGAGCTTTTCGAGCGTGTCGCCGATCTGGGCGACGATGTTCGGTTGAATGCCTTCGCAGGGCTCGTCGAGAATCAATAGCGTCGGGTCGAATACCAGCGCCCGGGCGATCGCCAGCTGTTGCTGCTGGCCGCCGGACAGGTCGCCGCCGCGTCGGCTGCGCATGTCCTTCAATACCGGGAACAGTTCGAAGACCCGGTCGAGTGCCGCGCGCGACCGATCGCGGCGCACGTACAGCCCCAGTTCCAGGTTCTCAGCCACCGACAACTGGCCGAAGATCTCGCGGCCCTGGGGCACATAGCCGATGCCCAGCCCCGCGCGCTTGTCGGCAGGCAGCTTGAGCAGATCGGTATCGCCGAAACGAATCTCGCCGGTGGCCGGCACCAGCCCCATGATGGTCTTGAGCAGGGTTGTCTTGCCCATGCCGTTGCGGCCCATCAGGCAGCTGATCGCGCCCGGGGTGACGTCCAGATCCACATCCCACAGGATATGGCTGCCGCCGTAGTACTGGTCGAGCCCGCGGATGATCAGGCTCGGCGCGGCGTCGGTTTGGGGGGCGGCATCATTCACCGAGATAGACCTCCACGACCTTAGGGTCGTTCTGGATCGCGTCCATCGAGCCTTCGGCGAGCACGCGGCCTTCGTGGAGCACGGTCACGGTTCGGGCGATCGAGCGTACGAATTCCATATCGTGTTCGACCACGACCACCGAACGCTTGCCGGCCAGACGCGTGAGCAGTTCGGCCGTGCGTTCGACTTCCTGCGGCGTCATGCCGGCGACCGGTTCGTCGACCAGCAACAGTTCCGGCTCCTGCATCAGCAGCATGCCGATTTCCAGCCATTGTTTCTGGCCGTGCGACAGCGCGCCGGCGAGCGTCTGGGCGCGCGCCTCGAGGCCGATGAGCTCCAGCGTTTCGTCGATATGTGCGGCCTGTTCGCTGGACAGGCGCGCGAACAGCACCGGCCAGACGCCGCGTGCACCGGCCATCGCCAGTTCCAGATTTTCGTGCACGGTATGGTTTTCGAACACCGTGGGTTTCTGGAACTTGCGCCCGATACCCGCCTGGGCGACGCGTGGTTCGTCGAGCGTGAGCAGGTCGATGTTCTGGCCGAACCAGGCCCGCCCCGCGTCCGGGCGTGTCTTGCCGGTGATCACGTCCATCATGGTGGTCTTGCCGGCGCCGTTGGGGCCGATGATGCAGCGCAGTTCGCCGGCGTTCACATAGAGGGTGAGCGCGTCCAGCGCCTTGAAGCCGTCGAAGCTCACGGTGATGTCCTCGACGTAGAGGATCGTGCCGTGGCGCACGTCGGGCTTGGCACCCGCCGCCGGGCGGTTGACGAAATCGAACACCCGCGATCGATCGAAGAAACTCTCCACCAGGGCCGGTTTTTTCATGACGGCTCCTTGCGACGCATCCGCCGGCGTAATTGCGATACCAGACCGACGATGCCCTTGGGCAGAAACAGGGTGACGGCCACGAACAGCGCGCCCAGTGCATAGGGCCAGATATCCGGAAAGGCGCCGGTCAGCCAGGTCTTGGCGAAGTTGACCACGCCCGCGCCCAGCGCCGCGCCGTAAAGCGTGCCGCGTCCGCCGACCGCGACCCAGACCACCGCCTCGATCGAGGCGATCGGCGAAAACTCGCTCGGGTTGATGATGCCCACCTGCGGCACGTACAACGCGCCGGCCACGCCCGCGAGCATGGCCGAAATCGTGAAAATCCAGACCTTGTACAGCTCCACGCGATAGCCGGTGAAGCGGGTGCGGCTTTCGGCATCGCGAATGGCCTCGAGCACGCGCCCGGCGCGCGAGGTGACGATGAAACGCGCGATCAGAAAGCCGATCAGAAGCCCCACGCCGGAGGCCACGAACAGTCCCACGCGGGTGCCGTCGGCCGACAGGCTGTAGCCGAGGATGTCCTTGAAATCGGTCAGCCCGTTATTGCCGCCAAAGCCCATCTCGTTGCGAAAGAAGGCGAGCATGAGCGCATAGGTCATCGCCTGGGTGATGATGGCGAAATACACGCCGGTCACCCGCGAGCGAAACGCCAGCCAGCCGAACACCAGCGCCAGCAGGCCGGGCACCAGCACGACCATGGCCATGGCGACGGCGAATATATCCATGCCGTGCCAGTACCAGGGCAGGGTGTCCCAGTTCAGAAACACCATGAAGTCCGGCAGGACCGGGTTGCCGTAGACGCCGCGATCGCCGATCTGGCGCATCAGGTACATGCCCATGGCATAGCCGCCGAGCCCGAAGAAGGCGGTATGGCCAAGACTCAGAATGCCGCAATAACCCCAGATCAGATCGAGGGCGACCGCGAGCAGGGCATAGGTGAGGTACTTGCCCACCAGTGCGACGGTGAAGTTCGATACGTGCAGCGCGCTGGACGGCGCGACCAGCAGATTGCAGATCGGAATGGCCACGGTCAGGGCGATCAGCGCGAGCACGAAGATCAGGCTGCCCGTATCCCCGAGCATGCGTGTGAGAACGGGACCGTGGTTGGCATGAGTGCGTGTCATCAGCTGCCCTCCGCCGTGCGGCCTTTCTGCGGGAACAGCCCGCGCGGTCGCCGCTGAATGAACAGGATGAGGAAGATCAGCACGATGATCTTGGCCAGCACCGCGCCGGCCTGCGGCTCGATGAACTTGGTCAGCACGCCCAGCGACAGGCCCGACACCAGCGTGCCCCACAGATTGCCGACGCCGCCGAAGACCACGACCATGAACGAATCGATGATGTAGCTCTGGCCCAGGTTCGGGCCGACGTTGGTCAACTGGCTCAAGGCCACGCCCGCGATGCCGGCCACCCCCGAACCCAGGCCGAAGGTGAGCGCGTCGAGGCGCTGCGTGCGGATGCCCATCGCCCGTGCCATATCGCGGTTCTGCGACACCGCGCGTACTTTCAGGCCCAGCGAGGTCTTGTGCATGACCAGAATGAGAGCCGCGAACACCGCCATCGAAAACGCCAGGATCACGAGCCGGTTGGCGGTGAGCGCGAACAGATCGTTGAACCGGATCAGGCCGCTCATCCATTCCGGCGAGGCCACCGACCGGTTGAGCGGGGTGAACACGCTGCGCACCAGTTGCTGCAGGAACAGGCTCACGCCGAAGGTGGCCAGCAGTGTTTCCAGCGGCCGGCCGTAGAGCCATTGCACGATCGAGCGTTCGATGAGAATGCCCACCAGGCCGGAGACAAGAAACGCGGCCGGCACGGCCAGCACCAGCGCGACGCCGATATGGCCGGGCAGCAGCTGTTGCATGACAAAGGCCGTATAGGCGCCGAGCATGATCAGCTCGCCGTGGGCCATGTTGATCACGCCCATCACGCCGAAGGTGATCGCCAGGCCGATGCCGGCGAGCACCAGGATCGAACCCAGGCTCAGGCCGAAGAACAGGGTTTCGAGATAGTCGTAGACCGTGCGCCACCAGTCGACACGTTCGACCTGGGCGGCGGCCGCCGCACGCAGGCGCGCCTGATCGGCATCGGCCGTATCCTCGGGAATGAGGATGAGCATGTTCTTGAGACGGTTGTAGACCATCTGGCTGTTGTCGCCGGACAGCCGCTCGATGGCCTCGAGCTTGGCGGCGTTGTCGCCGGTGTTCAGGTCGTTGATCGCGAGCGCGCGGTCGATGGCTTTGAGCACGTCGTCGTCGGTTTCGCTGGCGCGATGCGCGCGCATGGCGTCGGCGGCATTGTCGTCGAGCTTTTCCGACATGGTTTCGACCGCGGCCAGGCGCGTATCGGCATCGTCGGCGTCGAGTTCGAGCTGGGCCTGGGCCACGCCGATGTTCTGACGCAGGCCGATGTTGGTACGCACTGGCTCGAAATCGCGCGTGGAGGCGCTGCCGGCCGGCTCGAAGGTGATCGGGTCGCGCAGGGCGTAGTCGTCGCCGTTGTCCTCGGCCACGAAGACCTTGTCGTCGGCCTTGCGAACCACCAGCCGGTTGTCGGCAAAAGCGGCCAGCAGCTCGGCGGTATGCGCCCGTGGGTGGGCGGCGAGCGCGGTCACGATGCGCCGTTTTTCCGGATAGTTGGCCGTGGCAAGCGCGGCGACGGTGCCGTCGTAGTCGAAGCCGTTGTCTTCGGACGGGGCGTCGTCGGGCGTGGCTGTCGTGGCATCGGCCGAGGCCGTGCTGCCATCACCCGTTTCGGCCGATGCCGACGGCGTCGATGGTGTGGCTGCGCTGTCAGCCGCGGGCGCGGTAACGGCGCTGCTCGGATCGTCGCCGCTCGGATCGTCCTGGGCCGTCGCCGCGGCCGTGGCGAACGCGAGGCCGAGCGCGAGGATTATCGCGATCAGGCGGCGCGCGGTGCCGGTTGTTCTGGTTCTGTCCATGGCGGACTCGTTGGGTGGCCGAAGACACCGGGCCTGGCGGCCCGGTGCCCCATTGCATCGGATGGCGTCTGGGACGCGCTCCGACTACTGCGTAGCGCTCTGGCCGGTGCAGGACTTGGTTTCGGTGTTGTAGTGCCCGCAGTCGAGATCGACCCAGTCGGCCTTGAGCTTCTTGCTGTCCGGCAGGAAGTCGGACCAGGCATCGCCCGGCACTTCGTCGTCGGTTTCCCAGACCACCGAGAACTGGCCGTCGTCGGTGATTTCGCCGATATAGACGGGTTTGGTGATGTGGTGGTTGGGCAGCAGTTCGGCGGTGCCGCCGGTGAGGTTGTCGACCTTCAGGCCGGGCAGGGTGTCGATGACGGTATCCACATCGGTGGTCCCGGCCTTCTCGACCGCCTTCACCCACAGATTGAAGCCGATATAGGTGGCCTCCATCGGGTCGTTGGTCACGCGGTCGTCGTCGCCGGTGTATTCATGCCAGTTCTTGATGAACTGCTCGTTGGCCGGCGTATCGATGCTCTCGAAATAGTTCCAGGCGGCGAGATGGCCGACCAGCGGGCCGGTATCGATGCCGGAAAGCTCCTGTTCGCCCACCGAGAACGCCACCACCGGGATATCCGCGGCCGAGATCTGCTGGTTGGCCAGTTCCTTGTAGAAGGGCACGTTGGCGTCGCCGTTGATGGTCGAGACCACGGCGGTTTTCTTGCCGACCGAGCCGAAGGCTTTCACGCGCGAGACGATGCTCTGCCAGTCGGAATGGCCGAACGGCGTGTAGTTGATCATGATGTCGGACTCGGCCACGCCGTTGTCCATCAGATACTGCTTGAGGATCTTGTTGGTGGTACGCGGATACACATAGTCCGTGCCCAGCAGCACCCAGCGCTCCACGCCGACCTCGTTCATCAGGTAGTTCACCGCCGGAATCGCCTGCTGGTTGGGCGCGGCACCGGTGTAGATGATGTTGCGCGAGGACTCCTCGCCCTCGTACTGGACGGGATAGAACAGCAGGCCGTTCAATTCCTCGAACACCGGCAGCACGGACTTGCGCGACACCGACGTCCAGGTGCCGAACACGACGTCGACCTTGTCCTGCGACAGGAGCTGGCGTGCCTTTTCGGCGAACAGCGGCCAGTTGGAGGCCGGATCCACGACCACCGGCTTGAGCTGGCAGCCGAGCAGGCCGCCTTTCTCGTTCTGCTGCTTGATCAGCATCAGGGCGGTGTCCTTGAGCGTGGACTCGCTGATGGCCATCGTGCCGGACAGCGAATGCAGCACGCCGACCTTGATCGGGCAATCGGCCTTCTTGGCGTCGTCGGCCGCCTGGGCGCTGCCGGCAAACGCGCCGAGTGCGAGCAGCGCCGGTGCCAGCACGCCCGTGGTGAGTTTATGTAGCGTCGTCGTCTTCATCGTGGTTTCCCCGTTTTTTCGAGTGGTGACGGATGAGCGGTGGTATCGATGCGCAGCGGCCCGCCGGCACGCATTGCATCGCGGGCTTCGTAGAGCCCGTGCAGGGTGATCTGGCGCACCGCATCGCGGCTGGCCTTGATATGAGCTTCGAGCAGCTGCTGGGCGGGTTCGGCGTCGCGCTCGGCGAGCCGCCGCAGAATGGCCGCGTGTTCGTCGTAGGTGGCGTCGACGCGGGCGGGCTTGACGAAATCCAGCCGCCGTACGATGCGGATGCGTTCGGTCACGTCGCGGTGAATCCGCGCCATTTCGCGATTGCCTACGGCGGCCACGATCTCGGCATGAAACCGTTCGTCGAGCTGCCAGAGGGTGGTACTGTCGGTCTCGCGCTCGGCCGGGTCGATCTGCCAGACCCCGGCAAGCTCGGCCAGAATCGGCGGTGTTTCGTCGCGCGTGCACAGGCGCCGCACGGCCGCACATTCCAGCGTGATGCGTACGTCGTAGAGTTCGTCGAACGCATTGAAGTCCAGGGGTTTGACGCGCCAGCCGCCCTTGTCCAGCACATCGACATAGCCGTCGCGCTGCAGCCGGAACAGGGCTTCGCGTACCGGCGTACGGCTGGCCCGTACCCGCGCGGCGATATCGGTCTCGGAAATCCGATCGCCGGGCATGAGATGAAAATCGAACAGCTCGCTCTTGAGCTGGGCATAGACGCGATCAGCCAGGTTCACGCGCTTGGCGCGTGTACCCGGGGCCGTTCGGGGCGTCGGCGCGATACTCATGTCAGCCCGCGTTCGGCTCGATCACGAGCAGCACATCGCCGGCCGAAACCAGCGTGCCCTGTTCGCAGCGCAGCGCTACCACCGTGCCGGCACAGGGCGCTTCGACCGCGAACTCCATCTTCATCGCCTCGACGATCACCAGCGGGTCCCCGGCCTCGACGGTCGCGCCTTCGTCGACGTGCAGCTTCCAGACGTTGCCGGACACGTCGGCGGTCACCGCTTCGCCGTCGATGTCGTCCTCGACCGGTGCCGCAGCCGGGCCGGCCTTGGCTTCCGGTTCGGCCTCGGCCTGGGCCTGCCAGTGTTCGACCTCCTTGGCGAAGGCCTGGCTCTGGCACTCGCGAAAGGCCGCGATATCGTCGGCGTTGGCATCCAGAAACTGCTGGTATTCGGCGAAGTCGAAGACTTCCTCGGTGATCTCGGCATGCAGGCGGCCGGCACGGAACTCGGCCCGCATCTCGGTGAGCCTGTCCTCGTCGACCGGGTAATAGCGCACCTGGTCGAAGAATCGCAGCAGCCAGGGCTCGCCCGGTGCGAACTGCTCGTTGTGCCCGAACTTGTTCCAGATCGGCAGGGTGCGCCCGACCAGCTGATAGCCGCCCGGCGAGTCCATGCCGTAGATACACATATAAACGCCGCCGATGCCCACCGTGCCCTCGGCGGTATAGGTGCGTGCCGGGTTGTACTTGGAGGTGACCAGGCGGTGGCGCGGGTCGATCGGCACCGCACAGGGCGCGCCGAGATAGACATCACCGAGCCCCAGCACCATATAGCTGGCCGCCAGAATCGTCTCGCGCACTTCGTCGCGCGATTCAAGGCCGTTTATGCGCTGGATGAAGTCGACGTTGTTCGGCAGCCACGGCGCGGTGTCGCGGACCGACTGGCGATAGCGCGAAACGGCATCCAGCGTGGCGCTGTCCTCGAAGGCCAGCGGGAGGTGCAGCACGCGGGTGGGCAGCTTGAGGTCGTCGACTTCGGGCAGATTGGCTTCGATCGCCAGCAGCGCCTCGATGAGATCGCGCTGGTGGATACGCTGGCCGTCGTAGTTGACCTGCAGCGAACGCACGCCGGGCGAGAGTTCGAGGATGCCGTCGACCGGGTTCTTTTCCAGCGCCTGCATGAGCAGGTACACGCGCAGGCGAAAGCGCAGGTCGAGCACGTTCGGGCCGTACTCGATCAGGATGCAGCGATCGCCGGCCTGGCGGTAGGCCACAGCCGGCCGGCTGCCCTCGGCCGGGCGCTCGGCGAGTACGCAGGGCGAGACCGTATCCGCAGGCGTCGGCAGGGCCAGCGGGCGGCGCTCGGCGGGCACCGCGAGCTCGTTGCAGGCGGCGTCCTGTTCGCGTTGCAGGGCCGCTGCCTCGTCGAAGCCGATCTGTACGAAACGGATCGTATCGCCGGGGGCGACCTGGCCGACCTTCCACAGCTCGGCCGCCGCGATCGTCACCGGACAGACGAAGCCGCCCAGGCTCGGCCCGTCGCGGGTCAGGATCACCGGCATGTCGCCGGTGAAGTTGATGGCCCCGACCGCGTATTCGGTGTCGTGGATATTGGACGGATGCAGCCCGGCCTCGCCGCCGTCCTCGCGGGCGAAGGTCGGCTTGGGGCCGTTCAGGCGAATGCCCAGGCGGTTGGAGTTGTAGTGGACTTCCCAGTCGGTATCGAAGAAGGCCGCAATCGAATCTTCGGTAAAGAAATCGGGCGCGCCGTGCGGGCCGTAGAGCACGCCGATTTCCCAGTGCTTCGTGTACTCGGGCACGAGCGCCGCGGGCGCGGCCTGTGGCGCGTTAATCGGAGCGGGCGTCGGGGCGTTGGGCCTGGAGGCATCGCAGACGGCGAGCATGTCGGTCGTTCGCAGCGGCCGGCCGGCATGGCCGCCGAACTGACCCAGCGCAAAGGTCGACTTGCTGCCCAGATAATCGGGGACGTCGATACCGCCGCGGACCGCGATATAGGTCCGACAGCCGGATTCGGCCTTGCCGACGACCAGCGTCTGGCCGGCGCGCACTTCGATCGGTGCCCAGAAATCGACCGGCGCGTCGTCCAGCGTCGCGGCCGTTTTTGCGCCCGTGAGTGCGATGACCACGTCGGTATGGAATCTGATCTGTGGCCCCAGGATCGTGCATTCGATACCGGCCGCCGAGGCGTGGTTGCCGACGATGGCATTGGCCAGACGAAAGGCGTAATCGTCCATTGGCCCGGACGGCGGTACGCCGATATGCCAGTAGCCGGTACGCCCCGGAAAATCCTGGATGCTGGTGTACGTGCCCGGTTTGACGATCTCCAGAAACGGCGGCGCGTAGTCGAAATCGGCCAGAAACGCGGTCGAGACCTCGCCGGCGGCGAATTTCTCGTCGGCCGCGATCTGGCGCAGATAATCCAGATTGGTGGCGATGCCCGACAGGCGTGTCGCATCCAGCGCATTGATCAGCCGTGCCAGCGCTTCGTCGCGGGTATTGCCGTGCACGATGAGCTTGGCGATCATCGGGTCGAAGTGCGATGACACCTCGGTGCCCGCGGCGACCCAGGTATCCACGCGCGCATGTTCGTCGAACACCACCTCGGTGAGCACGCCGGGCGAGGGCTGGAAATCGCGCGCCGGCTGTTCGGCATAGATGCGCACCTCGATCGCCGCGCCCTGCGGGTCGGCTTCAAACGCCGACAGATCGGGCGGGTTGCCGGCCGCGGTGCGCACCATCCAAGCCACCAGATCGACGCCGGTCACCGCCTCGGTGATCGGGTGCTCGACCTGCAGGCGTGTGTTCACCTCGAGGAAATAGAATGCGTCGCGCGCGCCGTCGTAGATGAATTCCACCGTGCCCGCCGAGCGATAGTTCACCGACTCGCCCAGGCTCACGGCCGCGGCCATCATCGCGTCGCGCGTGGCCGCGGGCAGATGCGGCGCCGGGGTTTCCTCGACGACTTTCTGGTTGCGCCGCTGCAGCGAACAGTCGCGCTCGCCCAGGGCCACGACCGTGCCGTTACCGTCGCCGAATATCTGGATCTCCACGTGCCGTGCCGACTCGATGAAGCGCTCGAGAAACACGCCGTCATCGGAAAAATAGTTCTGGCCCAGACGGGCGACCTTGTCGAAGGCCGCTTCCAGCTCGGCTTCGTCGTTGCAGCGCGACAGGCCGATGCCGCCGCCGCCGGCCGTGGACTTGAGCATGACCGGATAGCCGAGCTCGCTGGCCGCGGTTTTCGCCGCGTCCAGGCTGTCGAGCAGACCGGTCCCGGGCGCCAGCGGCACGCCGGCGTTCTCGGCCAGTTCGCGGGCGGTGTGCTTGAGACCGAACTGTTCGATCTGTTCGGGCGTGGGCCCGGCGAAAGCGATGCCGGCGTCTTCGCAGGCCCGGGCGAAGTCCGCGTTCTCGGATAGAAAACCGTAGCCGGGGATGATCGCCTGGGCGCCGGATTCGCGCGCCGCGTTCAACACGGCCTCGACGTTGAGATAGCTTTCCGCGGCCGTGTCGCCGCCGAGGGCTATGGCCATATCGGCCGCGCCGACGTGGCCGCTGTCGCGATCGCTGTCGGCATAGACCGCGACGCTCTTGATATCCATGGCCTTGAGCGTGCGCGCGATGCGCACCGCGATCTCGCCACGGTTGGCGATGAGGACGGTATCGAGTTCAGCCATTGTCGTTCGCCTTTGCTTTCTGGTCCGCGATATAGGCGCGCCAGCCGCCGAATGCGGTCACGTCGCGCGCGCTGTCGGCGGCCCAGCCTTCGCAGATGAAACCTTTCACTTCGCGGCCATCGGCAAGCGTCAATGTGCCGATGCCCAGGGGTGCCGGAATGAGTGCAACGAATGAGCCAAACGCCGCCACGGGCACGTCCCACAGCTCGACCTGGATCGCCGCGCCGCCGTCGCCGCGGATCAGCCCCGGTTTGGGCGGCGTGGTGCCGGCGAGTGCGAGCAACCGGTATTCAGGTGCGGTTTCGGTCTGCTCGACGAACACCGCGTCGCGCTCGGTGAGCTGCCCGTTCAGCGGCATGCCGCGCAGGTGTGCACCGACGACGGCGACGCGGATCATGGCGTCGGCGGCTGGCGCGCCGTCGGTATCGGCTATCGGTGCGGCGAGGCGCTCGTCGGTACCCAGCGGCCAGGGTTGGTGGGTCTGCCAGCGTGCGCCGAGCGCAGCCAGACGCGCGTCGTGCCAGGCAGGCGCGATCAGGGTGATGCCGGCGGGCAGGCCGTCGTCGCGAAAGCCGCCGGGCAGCGCGAGCGCGCAGTAATCGAGCAGGTTCACGAAGTTGGTATAGGTGCCCAGACGGCTGTTGAGCTCGACTGGTTCGGCCGCGATTTCGGCCTGGCTGTAGATGCTCGGCGAGGTGGGGACCAGCAGCGCGTCGACGTTTGCGATGAGCGCGTCGGCTTCGCGTCGGAGCGCGGCCAGGGCGTACTGCGCCCGAAAGGCATCGACCGCGCTGGCGTTCTTGCCGCCGGTGATGATGTCGGCTACCACCGGATCGGCCGCATCGGGATGGGCATCGATGAACTCGCCGACCGCGGCATAGCGTTCGGCCACCCACGGCCCTTGATAGAGCAGGGCGGCGGCAGCGTGGAAGGGCGCGAAATCCAGCGCCACGATCTCGGCGCCGGCATCCCGCCATCGCCCGACGGCGGATTCGAAAGCCGCGCGCGCCTTGTCGTCGCCGAAGAACTCCGGCGCGTTGGGCACGCCGAGTCTGGGCTTTGAGGTGCTCGGGGGCGCTATCGGCGCGGCCTGCGGTTGGCGCCGCGAATAGGCGTCTTCGGTATCGAAATCGACGAGCACGTCGCGAACGGTGTCCGCGTCTTCGACGTTCAGCGTGAAGATGGAGACACAGTCGAGCGATTGACAGGCCGGCAGCACGCCGCGGGTGCTGATCGCGCCGCAGGTAGCTTTGACACCCACCAGATTGTTGAAGCCGGCCGGCACGCGCCCGGAGCCGGCCGTGTCCGTGCCCAGCGAAAACGCCACCAGGCCCCGGGCCACGACCGACGCCGAGCCGGAACTCGAGCCGCCGCTGATATAGGCTGGATCGAAAGCGTTGGGCACGGCGCCGAACGGCGAGCGCGTACCGACCAGTCCGGTCGCGAACTGGTCGAGATTGGTCTTGCCCAGCAGGATTGCGCCGGCCGCCTGTAGCCGTTCGACGGCATGCGCGCTACGGGTGGGCGTATAGGCATAGTCCGGGCAGGCCGCGGTGGTCGGCAGGCCGGCGACATCGATATTGTCCTTGACCGCGAACGGCACGCCGTAGAGCGGCAGTGCTGCCTGATCGCCGGCGCAGTCGCTCAGCCGGGCGTCGAGACCGGCCAGCTGGGCATCGAGCTCGACGGCGCTAACGATATGAATCCATGCCGGATCGTCGCTCGAGAGTGCGTCGCGCAGGGCGTGGAGTGCACGGCGCGGCGTTTGTGTCGCCTCGGCGTAGCGGTCGCGCCAATCGGCCAGGGTCGCTATCGTCATGTCGTCTGCATACAGGGATGTATACAACGACTAAGCAACGCCTGTGCCAGTCCGCCGGCAGGGCGCTATATCACGCTGATCGCGAGATCTGGTCGTGTTTTATGAAGGTGGGACGCCCTTTGAAAAACGCGTGTTCGACCTGTTTCGGTGCGGCCGGCCTCCCGGCCGCGCCATTTCCGTGCAGCGTGTTTAGAACAGTCCGCTATCCAGGCCCGCCGCCACCATCAAGCCCAGCTCTTCGCACTGGGTTTCGAAGGCCGGGTCGAAGGGGCCGCGACAGATCAGCGGTTCCTGGACCGCCTTCCAGCGCAGCCCGCCGGTGATGCTCTCGATGCCGCGGCGCGTGCCGGTGCCGTCGTGGCCGGCGCGCACATAGAAGGCAAAGGGCAGCGCGTCGGTGTGATCGAGACAGGGGTAATAGATACGGTCGAAGAAGTCCTTGAGCGCGCCGCTCATATAGCCAAGGTTTTCGGGCGTCCCCAGGATCAGCCCTTGGGCGGCGAGTACATCTTCGGGTCCGGCATCCAGTGGTGCACGCCATTCGGCCTCGACCTGCCCGATATCCGGATGACCGGCACCGCGCAACACGGCGTCGACGAGGCGCCGGGTATTGGGCGAGGGTGCATGCGCGACGACCAGCAGTTTGAGCATGACGAAACAGATAGCAAGCGGGCCGAAGATCATCGTGATCGGTACCCGCCCCTACCGCAACCGGCCGCAGCCTGTCGTCGCGTCACCAGTCCCGGTTTAGCTGACGGCGCGGCGGTCGCGTGGCCGGTTTGTCCGGTCGTGTTCGCGGCTTCGGTCCGTGTAACGGGGTGATGTTGGGTGGTGTCGGCCCTATCAGGCGGGTGGTATCGCGTCCGCGCGCCCGACCCGGGTATTCTGGCCCGGAGGTTTTGCCGAGTGATGATCCCCATGCCTGCGCCCCGCTTGATCCGGATGCTCACGACCGGGCTGCTCTGCCTCGTGGGCCATGCCGCCTGGGCCGATTCCGCTACTCGTACGATCTGTGTCTATGACCCGGTGGGTGCCAGCGGGCCGATCATCGAGCAGTTCCAGGACTATGTGATCTTCGCGCGAGACCATGGCGTCGTCTTCGATCTGCGCCCGTATACCAGCGAGGAGGTCGTGGCCTCCGATTTCAAGGCCGGGCGATGCGACGCCGCGGGCCTGACCGGCATTCGTGTCAAACAGTTCGTCGATTTCGCCGGCAGCCTGGACATGGTTGGCGGGCTGCAGACCTACGAACAGCTGCATACCGCGATTCGGGTGATGGCCAGCGACAAGGCCGCGCCGCTGATGCACGAGAACGGTTACGAGATTGCGGGTATCGTGCCGGGCGGCAAGGTGTTTTTGTTCTCGCGCGACAAGCGTTTTCTAGACAGCCTCGAGGCGGCCGCGGGAAAGAAGGTCGCGGTCATCGGCTATGACCGGCAGGCCCGTGTGGTGGCCAACGTGGCGGGGGCTTCGCCGGTGCCAGCGACCATCGCCAGCTTCGGGCCGCTGTTCAACAACCACAGTGTCGATATGGCTTATGCCCCGTCGATCGCCTACCGACCGTTGGAGTTGTACAAGGGGCTGGGCGAGTCCGGGGGCGTTGCCGATTTCGTGCTCGGCATGCTGTCGTTGCAAATGGTGGTTCATCGCGATCGTTTTCCTGCGGACTTTCCGGCCGCCTCGCGTCGCTGGGCGTTGGACAACGCCTGGGATCGGGTCATCCCGCGTATCCGCCAGGCCGACCGTGAGATACCCGAGCATTACTGGGTGCCCATCGACGGCCAGCGCGAGACCAAGTACCGCGGCATGCTGCGGGAGATTCGTCAGCGGCTCTGGGACCAGGGCTGGTACAACCATCGCATGCAGCATCTGTTGAAGAAGATCCGCTGTGCCAGCGACGGCGGCCTGGCCGAGTGCAGTCTCGACTCGGAAGGCGGGGCGGTGAACTGAGCGCGCCGCCATCGCGCGAGCGACGTCGCCCAACGGCCGCATGCACCCGATATAATCACAGTCGATATCGTTCGGACTATCATTCTGCGTATGAATATCAGGGATATCGACCTGAACCTGCTGGTCTTTCTGGACGCGCTGCTGCGTGAGCGCAGCGTGACCAAGGCCGCCCAGGCCATGGATATCAGCCAGCCGGCGATGAGCAACGCGCTTCGGCGTCTGCGTACGCTGCTGGGTGACCCGGTATTGGTACGCACGGCCGGCGGCATGCAGCCGACCGCGCGCGCCGAACAGCTGCACCGGCCGGTTCGCAACGCCCTGGCCCAGATGGAAGCCGCGATCGCCCCCAACCGTGCCTTCGAGCCCGCCACGGCCACGCGGCTGTTCACCGTGCTGATCACCGACTATGCCGCGTCCGTGCTCATGCCGCGCGTGGTGAGCGTGCTGGAGGCCGAGGCGCCCAATATCGCGCTCAATATCCTGTCCGCATCCAGCGACGCCATCGACCAGATCGAACGCGGCGAAGCGGACTTTCTGGTCAACCGGTTCGGCAAGCTGCCGGCCAATTTTCATCAGCAGCGGCTGTGGAGCGATCGCCTGGCCTGTCTGATCCGCAAGGATCACCCGGCGCTGGTGGCCAACGACGGCGTGCTGACGCTGGAGACGTTTCTGTCACAAAAACACGTGCTGATCACCCAGACCGGCATCGGGCTGAGCCGTATCGACGAAGAGCTGGCCGACCGTGGCCTGGCTCGCGATATCAGCGTGCTTACTCGGCATTACCAGCTTCCACGCGAGCTGGTCGCCAATAGCAACATGATCGTGGCGCTGCCTGCACGTATCGCCCGCTATCAGGCACGGCATCTCGGCCTGGCCGTGCTCGAGCCACCGGTGGAGCTGCCGGAGTTTCATATCGGCATCGCCTGGGGCGCGCTCGACCATCACGATGTCGCCCATCGCTGGCTACGCGAGCGTATCGTGGCAATCGCGCGCGAAGCGTTCTGATGCCGCTGCATCGCGGGGTGCCGGCATGCTTGTGATGCCGGGTTCGACGCCAGCCTCGCTGCCGGACACACCCCCGGCCCGCTGAGCTTCCGCAGGCCGGTGGCGGCGTCCCGAAGAGGCCGTCGTATTGGGCACGCCGCCGCCAACCACGGTGGCGACGGCTCGGTCGGCGCTGCCCTATGTACCGCCACAGGCCGGGCCTGTGCACCGGCCCGGCCTTTCGCACGGTGTCCTGTACATGGGCACGTTCCGGCACGCACCGGCGACTTCGTACCTTAGACGCGGGGCGGCCTCCCGGCGTGCGAACAGACAAGCCGACCGGTTGCAGCGAGTATGACGAGCGCTGCGGCACAGGCCCCGGCCGTACGGGGCCGGCACGGCCGCGCATCGTGCGGCAGCGCTGACCCGTGGCTTGTGCGGGCATGCGGTTTTCGACCGCGCCGGCCGGTGTATTCGCGGGCCGGCCAAAGCACAAAGCCAGGCGAATCACGCGCCACTGCCTGTAACCGTTGTAATGAACGAACGTTCGTTCTATGTTGTCGGCCAAAGGAGATGACATGAACGAACGAGCCAACGATCGATTCAGCCTGAACGGCCACGTTGCGCTGGTGACCGGCGCCGGGACCGGCCTGGGCGCCAGTTTTGCCATGACGCTGGCCGAGGCAGGTGCGGCCGTGGTGCTGTGCGGCCGTCGCGAAGCGCCGCTCCAGGCTGTCGCCGAGCGCATTGTCGAGCAGGGCGGTCGCGCCTGTGCCGCACCCATGGACGTCACCGATGCCGCTTCCGTGGCGGACGCGTTCGACACCGCCGAGCAAGCGCTGGGCGTGGTGGACATCGCGGTCTGCAATGCGGGCGTGGCCGTGGCCGGAAAGGCCATCGACATGGACGAGAACGACTGGCTGACCACGATCGAGGTCAATCTGTCGGGCTGCTGGCGGGTCGCGACCGAATGCGCCCGGCGTCTGCGTGCCGCCGAGACGCCGGGCAGCGTGATCAATATCACTTCCATTCTCGGCCATCGCGTGGCCGGCATGGTCGCGCCGTATGCCGCGTCCAAGGGCGGGCTGGAACAGCTTACGCGCAGCCTGTCACTGGAATGGGCGCGCTATGGCATCCGCGTGAACGCGCTCGCGCCGGGCTATATCGCGACCGATCTGAACCGCGCGTTCTTCGATTCCGAACCCGGGCAGAAGATGATCAAGCGTATTCCGCAACAGCGGCTGGGCGAGGTCGACGACCTGTCCGGCGCATTGCTTCTGCTGGCCTCCGACGCTGGCCGTTACATGACCGGCTCGACCATCGTGGTCGATGGCGGCCACCTGCAATCCTCTCTATAAGGGCCGCCTGCCATGGATTTTCAACTCTCGCCCGAGATTCAAGACTACTGCGAACGCATCCGTGCATTCGTGGACGACGAGCTCATTCCGCTGGAAGCCGATCCGGCCAGCTACGATGAACATGAGAACATTGCGCCCGAGCTGCTCGAGCGCATGAAAGCCAAGGTGAAACAGGCGGGTCTGTGGTCGTTGCAGATGCCCAAGGCACGCGGCGGCCAAGGCCTGTCGATTGTCGGCATGGCCGCCTGTTACGAGCAGATGAACCGCTCGATCTTCGGGCCGGTGTGTTTCAACTCGGCCGCGCCGGACGACGGCAACATGATCGTGCTGGAGAAGGTGGGCACCGAGGCACAGAAGGAATGGTTTCTCCAGCCGATCGTCGATGGCGACGTCCGCTCGTCGTTCGCCATGACCGAGCCGCCGCCGGGCGCCGGTTCCGACCCGACGGTGATGAAGACCACGGCCACCCGCGACGGCGATGACTGGATCATCAACGGTCACAAGCATTACATCACCGGTTCGGGCGTGGCCAAGCATTTCATTCTCATTGCGCGCACCTCGGACGACACGCGCAAGGGTCTAACGGCCTTCTTGTTCCATGCCGACGACCCGGGCTGGGAGATCATCCGCCGGATCCCGATCATGGGCCCCGAAGAACACGGCGGGCATTGCGAGATTCGTTTCGACGGCCTGCGGATTCCCGATCGCAACCGCCTCATGGAGGTGGGCGACGGTCTGAAGGTCACCCAGATCCGGCTGGGCACGGCGCGGCTGACCCACTGCATGCGCTGGCTAGGCCTGGCGCGCCGCTCGCTGGAGATCGCCGCCGACTATGTCGACACGCGCGAAGCCTTCGGCGTGCGCCTGGCCGATCGCGAAGGCGTGCAGAACATGCTGGGCGATGCGGCCATGGCGATCCAGACCGGGCGGCTGCTGACCATGCACGCGGCCTGGAAGCTCGATCAGGGCAGTTTTGCCAAGAAAGAAGTATCGATGGCCAAGGTCAACGTCTCCGAGACGCTCCACAAGGCCGTGGATACTGCCATCCAGCTCAACGGGGCACGCGGCTATTCCAAGGACACGGTTCTGGAATGGATCTATCGCTATGCCCGGCAGGCCCGGTTGGTCGACGGCGCCTCGGAAGTGCACAAGATGGTGTTCTCGCGCACGCTGATGGCCGAGGGCCGTGACTTCTGGGCATGGTGAAATAACAGCTGAGTGCACGAGCCAAGGGCATACCGCGTACCGATAAAGCGCGGGTGCCGATCGTGCCCAGCCGCCTTTCGGAGACAGACTCGATGGCACAGGCCGATTACGAAGCGCTGGCCCGCAATCCAGCCAATCATTCGGCGCTTACGCCGCTGGCCTTTCTGAAACGCTCGGCGTATATCCACGGCAACAAGACCGCGGTGATCGACCGCGACATGACGTTGACCTACCGGGCGTTCGACGAGCGTTGTCGACGCCTGGCCGACGCGCTGGCCCAGCGTGGTATCGGCCCGGGAGACACGGTGGCGATCCTGTGCCGCAATACGCATGAAATGCTCGAAGCGCGTTATGCCGTTCCGATGCTGGGCGCGGTGCTCAACCCGATCAACACGCGTCTGGACGCGGCCACGATCGGCTTCATTCTCGAGCACGGCGATGCGAAATTGCTGATCTGCGATCACGCCTTCGGCAAAGAGGCCGGTCCCGCGATGGCGCGTCTTGATGCGCCGCCCGACATGGTCGTGATCAGCAGTCACCACGGCGCGACCGGGGAACTGTACGGCGAGCCCTATGAAGACCTGATAACCGACGGCGACTCGGCGTTCGAATGGGACAAACCTAACGACGAATGGGCGCCGTTGACGCTGCTCTACACCTCCGGCACTACCGGCGATCCGAAGGGCGTGGTCTACCATCACCGCGGCGCCTATCTGGCGGCCATGAGCAACGCCATGGCGTTTAACATGACCGCCGACTCGGTCTACCTGTGGACATTGCCCATGTTCCACTGCGACGGCTGGGGCTATGTCTGGGCGGTGACCGCCGCCGGGGGGACCCATGTCTGTCTGGAGGCGATCGATACCGATCGAATTCACGAACGCATGGAGACCTGTAGGGTGACGCATCTGTGCGGCGCGCCGATCGTGCTCAACAGCCTGTTGGCCGATTTCGCCAAGCGCGGGCTGACGCTGAGCGTAAGCGCGGATTTCGCCCTGGGCGGCGCCGCGCCCCCGGCCGCGGTCATTTCGCGCGCCAAGGCGATCGGCTTCGAGATCACCCATCTCTACGGGCTCACCGAAACCTACGGGCCGTCGGCACTGTGTGTCTGGCAGCCGGCCTGGGGAGAGTTGTCCGTCAACGAGCTGGCCGGGCGCATGGCGCGACAGGGCGTAGCTAACTTCGCCATCGACGATTTCACCGTGCTCGGCCTCGAAGACGGCACACCGGTGCCGTTCGACGGCCAGACGCTGGGCGAGATCTGTATTCGCGGCAATACAGTCATGGCGGGGTATCTTAAGAATCCGTCCAAGACGTCGGAAGCATTCGCCGACGGCTGGTTCCACAGCGGCGATCTGGCGGTAACCCATCCGGACGGTTATATCGAGATCAAGGACCGCGCCAAGGACATCATCATCTCGGGCGGCGAGAACATTTCCAGCCTTGAAGTCGAGGACGTGCTCTACTCTCACGATGCCGTGGCCGAAGCCGCTGTGGTCGCCTGGCCGGACGATAAGTGGGGCGAGGTGCCCTGTGCGTTTGTCACCCTCAACCAGGAAGAAACCGTCGACGCCGACACGCTGATCGCCTATTGCCGCGATCGTATGGCGCATTTCAAGGCGCCCAAACATATCGTGTTCGGCGAACTGCCGAAGACGGCCACCGGCAAGATCCGAAAGAACGTGCTGCGCGAGCGTGCCGAAGCACCGAGCACCGATCGGCAGTCGCGCGACTAGCGGCGTCCCTATCCAGCACCTGGCATCGCGCGGCGCGCCCCAAGCACGCGGCGCGTGTGCTCGGCCGGACCGTTCGCGCGGCTGGTAGAGTCACAACCGTGGCTGGTCACATTCCCGGTCGCGTATTGGCCCATATGAACCAGCGGCATCACGCTATGCGCCTGTTCGAAGGACTGTCCGCCTTTCCCATCACGCCGACCGACGCCCACGCCCGGGTCGACGAACACGCCTTCCAGCGCGTACTCGAACCGCTCATCACGGCCGGCGTGGATTCGATCGGCGTGCTCGGCAGCACCGGCTCGTATGTGTATCTCAACCGCGAGCAACGCCGACGTGCGATCGAGATCGCGGTAGCCATCGCGAACGGTCGGGTGCCCGTCATCGCCGGCATCGGTGCCATGCGAACCGACACGGTCATGGGTATGGCCGAAGACGCGGTGGCCGCCGGGGCCGAAGGGCTGCTGTTGGCGCCGGTATCGTATATCCCGCTGACCGACGACGAAGTCCGCGCGCACGTGCAAGCCATTGCCAATGCCGCCGAACGGCCGATCTGTCTGTATAACAACCCGACGACCACGCGCTTCGATTTCCACGCGGCGCTCGTTGGCCAGCTCAGCGCCCACCCGAACATCGCAGCCATCAAGACGCCGGCCCCGGCTCACGATCCAGCGACTTACCATGCGTCGCTGACTGCACAGGTCGAGG
Source organism: Salinisphaera sp. T31B1 (assembly GCF_040361275.1). NCBI lineage: Bacteria > Pseudomonadati > Pseudomonadota > Gammaproteobacteria > Salinisphaerales > Salinisphaeraceae > Salinisphaera > Salinisphaera sp. T31B1. Next base: position 1,504,273 of record NZ_APNH01000001.1, read on the forward strand.
CCTCGTTCTCGGTGGGCTACAGCGTCGATGCGCTGGCCTGCGAAGCCCTCATCGCCGGCGGACAGGCGTGGTATTCGGCCATGGCCGGCGTCTTTCCCGAGCGTTGTCTTGCACTTGCGCGAGCGGCTCGTGCGGGCAACGCAACGCAGGCACGTCGTCTCGATGCGGCCTTGCAGCCGCTGTGGGCCTTATGTAGCCGCCATAGCAGCTACCGGGTGGCCCATGAAGCCGCCCGCCTGCTGGGCCATACATCGCGCCCGCCGTTGCGCCCGATCGCGCCGCTGCCGAGCCGGGCGAGCGACGACCTCGCGGACGTTATCACGCGCCTGAAACTGCGCTGAATAACGCCATCGGCCGGTAAGACCGGATCCAGGCCGCAACCCGTTGCGCCGGCGTGTGAAATTGGCAGCCGTGAAGTTCGGTGCTCATTGAACTGGGTAGGTGTTAGCAAGCGGAGTTGGTCATAAAAAACCTCCTGAATGGTGTTTTCTGCACGCATTCACCGAAGCGGCATTTCTTTGCATGTCATCGGTGTGTCGAAAAAAGTGATCAGTGCAAACCGCTATCCCTGCTTGACATTGATGCGTGCACCGTCGAGCTGGTCTGATCCACGTGGCCTCTCGAGGCGGCCAGCCACGTGGCGTTTCAATCCACGCGGCCCATGCGGGCCGCGACGCCGCGATCTGGTTCAGCGTCAGATGACGGTCGGTGTTGCGATCCACGCGACCCGTGCGGGCCGCGACAAGGAGTGGCGGGAAGCGCTGCAATCGCTACAGGTTTCGATCCACGCGACCCGTGCGGGCCGCGACAAGTAGTCGGCCATCGGGCCGCCGCCAGTCGACAGGTGACCCGTGCGGGCCGCGACGAAACCCCATTCGCGAATGCGGGGGCCGGTGATGTTTCGATCCACGCGACCCGTGCGGGCCGCGACTCACCCGCACCGGATCGCCCGGCTCCGTCACGGGTTTCGATCCACGCGACCCGTGCGGGCCGCGACCGTACGGCACCTCCAGGCCAGCGGCGATGCCGTGGTTTCGATCCACGCGACCCGTGCGGGCCGCGACTTTTGTTGAACGTCAGCACTCGCGCATTATCATCGTTTCGATCCACGCGACCCGTGCGGGCCGCGACGCGAATGCGCCCCTGAATGACCAAGCGGGGACCGGGTTTCGATCCACGCGACCCGTGCGGGCCGCGACTTTTGGTATGCATAAAGTCCGTTTCATTAGACGTGTTTCGATCCACGCGACCCGTGCGGGCCGCGACCGGCCGGGATCTCGCTGGCCCAGCGCTCGTAGTCGTTTCGATCCACGCGACCCGTGCGGGCCGCGACCATCTCACCGCTGCGGCTCTGGATATAGCTCTGGGTTTCGATCCACGCGACCCGTGCGGGCCGCGACGCGAGATCGCGGCCGAGATCGACGGCGAGCGCGAGTTTCGATCCACGCGACCCGTGCGGGCCGCGACGCGTATGCGATCCGCTCGAAAGCCTGGATATTGGTTTCGATCCACGCGACCCGTGCGGGCCGCGACAGGAGGACCCGAGGTCCTCCCGCAGCGTCTCGTAGTTTCGATCCACGCGACCCGTGCGGGCCGCGACGTTTGCCGCTTATCTATTTGCAGGCTCTAGTCGGTTTCGATCCACGCGACCCGTGCGGGCCGCGACTGACAGGCGATGTATTTAAAAACGCTCCGATTGAGTTTCGATCCACGCGACCCGTGCGGGCCGCGACGCGCGTGCCGCCGTCGCCCAGCTGGCGGTAATAGGTTTCGATCCACGCGACCCGTGCGGGCCGCGACAGGCGGGGCTCGATCAGTGTTTCTTCGATGCCGAGTTTCGATCCACGCGACCCGTGCGGGCCGCGACAGCGATCGTCCAAGCGACTGTTTTCAATGCCTGAATACAGATACTTCGGCGAACGTTGTTCATTTTGCCCGACTTCAAGAAAAGGGCAATGGCGATGCTGGATTAACAAGCTGATTTACTGGGTTGTTAAAGAGCCGCGAATACCCCGTGCATTCTAGGTACGCTTGGGGTTCGCAAAAGCCAGCGTTTGGAGCGCGTCAGAGAATCAGTGGCGCGTTGAGGTCACGGACCGGTTTGGCGCCGATGTGTTCGACGCGGCGCTGCCATTCTCGCCCGAGGAAATAGAAACGTAGACTGTCGGTGTCCGCGTTAATGATATCGCAGAGCCGGTTTTTCAGTTTGACCCACTGATCCGGCTCAACTTCTATTTCGAATACTGAGTACTGCACGCGTTGGCCGTAATCCAGGCAGGCTTTGCCTACGCGTCGCAGTCTCCGCGGACCATCTCCGCTGACCACGCTTACGTCGTAACTGACCAGTACCATCATGGCGAGTTGCCTATTGCCAGATAAATGGGGGGTATGCGTCGAGGTCGCCCCGCAGGTGGCGTGCGAGTAGTTGCGCTTGAAGGCTTGGGACCAGGCCCAGTGGGGCTGTTTCGCCTAGAAAAGGATGCGTCAGCTCTTCGCGTTTACGCTCTTGATACGTCGTCAATACAGTTTTGCGAGCATCGTCACTGAGCAACACCGCGCCACTTTCGGCGACAGAAAAGTCCTTGGCCTTGATCTGACGGCGATTGATAAGAGTCAGCGCAAGCCGGTCGGCCAGGATCGGCCGGAATTCCTCGGCGAGATCCAGCGCCAGACTCGGGCGCCCCGGTCGATCGCGGTGGAGAAATCCCACAGCCGAATCCAGCCCGGTTTGTTCCAACGCCGATCGGCAATCGTGTGTGAGCAACGTGTAGAGAAACGACAGTAGGGCGTTGACGCGATCGCGCGGCGGGCGGCGATTGCGCCCGCTGAACACAAACTCGTCTTCTTCGCTGTTGATCAGCGCAGCGAAACTACCGAAATAACTTTGCGCGGCTTCGCCCTCCAATCCACGCAGCACTTGCGCGTCGTAGGTTTCGAGCAGACGTGTGCCGATTCGTTCCAGACGTTTGACGGTCGATTCGAGTGCGCGGCGGTCGGCGTCGTGTAGCCGATCCCCGCGGTCACGCAGCTGTCGGCGCGCGACAGCGCGTTGGTTGTGTATCTTGCCGATCAGCAAATGCCGGATGATCGGTACGCATCGCTCGGGATCATCGGTCGCGCGGTATTGAGTGCGTCGCAGCAGCACGTTGCCAGAGACGGGCCCTTCTACACGCGCCTGAAATCGGCCGTTCGGTGTGAAATAGCTGATCGCGATGGCCTGCTCGCAGCAATAGGCCATCAAGGGCGGCGACACTAATACACGCCCGAAGCAGACTAGCGATTCGAGCATGTGTGCTGGGATGCGGCCACGCTCTTCGCTCTCGATCATCATGACGATATTAGCGCCGTCTATCTTCAGCCAAGCACCTTCGCTCGTCACGTAGAGCGTATTGAGTAGGCGTCTCACGATTCAGTGTCTGAGCTGGGCGGCAAGCCACTGGGCCACGGGCGCATGCGATGACATGGCCTGTGGCTGACAGTGATCGATCAATGAACAGCCGTTGCATTTTTTGGCGACGTACACGGCCCGCGGCGTCTTGCCGTGTCTGATCAGTGCGCGTGTCTCAGCAGCAATGTCTTCGGTGAGTTGTCGGAGTGCTTGATCAAAGGCTACTGGTTTACGGCGCTTCGTCTGGCCGTAAAACAAAGCGCCTTCCGGGATATCTACTGACATCATTTCTTCAAGACAAAGCGCCTGAGCACAGAGCTGGACCTCATCCGCCCGATGCGCTTTTGGACGTCCGCGCTTGTATTCAACCGGGCGCACGATACGCACGGTGTCGCCCTGCTCAAACTCCACGACATCCGCGTAGCCTGTCAGCCCAAGTCGCTCGCAGGCCAGCGGAAGCGCCATTGCGGTATGCACGCCGCGGCGCTGTTCGTGTCCATACCGATCAGCGCGTTCGTGTAGTACACGCCCTTCAGCGGTGTGCCGATTTTCTTGCCAGATACGCTCGAGATGTATGAGTGCGCACTGCCGGTCGCAATACAGATAGTGCTGCAGGGCAGAAATTGGAACGATGATGTCTTCTTCTTCCAACGGGCCGGCTCAAAGCATCTCTTCAACCGTGACGCCGTTCGGTAGGCCCTCGCGGTTGATCGTAACTTGATAATCGCTGTATCGACGAGCAGGTGTGTCTGTTCGGCCGTCTTGTCTTGCCACGCACACCCGATCGAACAGCGAATGGGCCGGTGCGTTACCCATGGCATTGTCATGTTTGAACACGATAAGTCTACGAGCGGCCATTTCGCCGCGAGCAGCAGACCGGTCGTGTTCGAACATATTCATCAATGCCCGCCAGAACAACGCGAGATCGTCTTCAGAAAAGCCGGTGCGCTCAGCGAGTTTCGCGGAGATGAAGCCGTGGGCACGATATAGGCCGTAAGGGATAATGTGTTTGCGACCCATCGTCCGGTTATCGCCGCTCTGTTTTTCCGCTTCGGCTTCTGTGGTCACGGCCATACGGGTGATCGACACTTCCAGCGGTACGACCGGATCAATCGACTGTGCGAACGCGATCTGGATCGGGCCGCGCACCTGCCCGGCATTGACGCCGGTGGTCATGACTGCGCCGAAGGTTCGGACGTCGAAAAAGTTCTCGCACATGAATCGTGTCAGCTGATCTGCCTTTTCCTTATCTTTAGGTAGCTTGCCTTTTTCCGGCGTCAGTTTCTGCTCGTCGTAAGCCTTGCGATGCTGATTATTCAGGATCGCTTTCTCTTGCATATAGATCGCATACCCGGCGTCTTTTTCTTTATCCAGTGCGACAAAATTACGAATTTTGCGTTTTAGGCAGACGTCGGTTACCAGCCCCTGATTGGTTTCAGGATCAAGCCGGGGCAGATTGCCCGCATCCGGGTCACCGTTTGGGTTGCCATTGGCAACATCGAAAAGAAGAACGAACTCGTAGCGATTGCTGATTGCGGTCATGGATCCCCCTGGCACTTTAAATTATTCAGACGACAGCTGATGCGGGTTCTTCAGCTTTCTTGGCGAATCGTGCTTCGCGCTGGTGGTAGTAGCCGATGGCAAATCGGCCTTGGTCCTCGATACGCAGATGTTTTGGAAATGTTCCCCCGAGGCCATCAACGATATGGCCGATCTCGCCCTCGATAAGGCCGGCGAGTCCGGGCTTGTCGCCTTTGCGGATGTTGGATAGATGATGCTGTGCGTTACGCACCAGAATCGGGAATACGCTGGCTGGCGTTGCAGAAGCCGAGCCGAAGTAGCGGTCTTTAATTGATGCGTTCACGCGGCCGAGCGCTGTGCGTTGTGCGTTTTCCAGTTCGGCAAACAGGCGGCCCAGCAGATAGCCGGGGTGGATCGAGTCACGGTCAAGGCTCATGGCAATCTCGGATGTGGGCGAGTGTGGGTTGGCAAGACGGGCTTCGCGTTGCAGAACCGCCTTGCATAGCGCGATGCGCATACGGCCGGTCGCCGATGGCGAACCAATATCGCCGTCGTTGCGAAAGCGCATGACAGTCTGAGTAAGCAGCGCGCGTGGATAGCGTTGACCGTTGAGAATCGAACGCATGGTCTCGCCGGCCAACAACGGCGAGACGTCGTCGCTCTTGGTCTTGCCATCGCGGCTGGGTGCCGTTGCGTTGACCAACCGCCACACGGCCGGTGCAATGCCAGCCCAGGCGGGTGGGTCGAGCGCAAGGTCGTGCCAGTGATCGGCATAACGTTGCATGAGCGTATCCAAGCGCTCGGTACACCAGAAGCGAATCGATAGCCGTGCCGCATTCGGGGCCAGCCCCAGCACATACATCCGCGTGTCTGGGTCGATATCGGCCGAGAGATCCGCTAGCGGGCGACCCTTGGCGATCTGTACGAGCACATCATGAATACGCTGGTTTTCCTGTTCGTCGCTCGGTGGCTCGTTTGCTGCTGCAAAGAAACCCTCGGCGGCCTCGGCCGCCTTTGCGTCGCGCGCATCGGCCCAGAACACGGTAGTGGTATCGCCGATACGAAGGCGATGGCGATTATCAGCGTCGCGTCTTAACAGATGATTAAGTGCGGTGGCGTAGCCGAATACGGTAGGTTTTGACAAACCTGCCGTGGCTTCCTTGCTCAATCCATACGACAGATACGCATTGCTGTTGAATGAAATGAGTGCACCGCCAGAGGTTTGTGCGCCGTCGACACCTCGAATACGCGGATGCCCGCTAGCAAGCGGCGCTTGCTCGCCCGTGACCAGACACTGGGCCAATGTTTCATGTTCGCTTTCAAGCGAGTCTTGCCAAGTCTTCTGTGCCGAGGGTGCGTCGTGTATATAAGCGCGCGAGCCGTCAATACGGAATACAACGTTGCTATCCAATACGTCGTCGCTGTAACCGGGCAGGTCCGCAGCATGGTCCGGATGCCATCGGTCTAGGAAGGCAAGCAGTGCTATCAGCGACTCATCGTCAGTCGCGCCAAAGAGTTCTTTCTGACGCGCTGTGAATGCCTGGTGCTCGCTGGCCATTCGAGCGCTGGGCTTTGCGGAGCAGCCAATGGCGTAAGATGTCTTGTCCCACAGGGGATTGGCGTAGACACCGGACGTGCGTGAAATTTCCGGATTGGTCGGCACTCGCATCGCCGCCGGCCGCGCTTTATTGCCGTCTTGGCGGCGTAGATCAGAAAACTCGATCGGGCGTCCTTGGCGATCGATGATCAGCACAAAGCTGATGTTCTCGACGCTGTAGCCAAAGCTTGGCACTTCGCCGTGCTCAGCGAGCCGATCGTAAAGACGATTGAGTGCGGCAAGAATCATTGCCGCGCCTGCTCGAACGGCGGTACTGCAATGATGCCGTCCACCATATGCGCCCGGTAATAACAAGGGGTATTGCCGTTCGCAAAATCGATGTCGTGGAGCATGAAGCCGAGGTCGCGTTCTCCTTTGAGAGCGTCACAGCTCACAGGGACTGCGCTGTTCGTTTCGAGCAACTCAAACGCCGCGGGGAATTCACGTACGCCTAGGCACGGCGCATGAAAGCACTGCCCGCGTCTGGCCCGGCGGTTAAACGTATCCAGATGCTTGCCGACCGAGTCGTCTTTACCGGCTTTCGGCGTGAGATTGAAGTGCGCCTCGATCACATAGGCCACGTCCCGCAGCAGCGTCGTCGCTCTTTGCTGGCGGCCATCCTCTACTGTGTAGTTCAGTTCCGACAGATCCCCTTTATTGCGAGCGGACGAGATATTCCGAGCAGGAATCTTGTCTCCTACCTCATTGCGGCGCAGCGATTCGAAACGAATGGGTTTGAGTACGTGAATACGATCGATCACCCAGGTGATCGCAGGCTTCCAATGAATAGCTTCGATGATGCCGCGTGCAGCCGATGGCGTAATTACGTCGTAGGACACGCGTTCGACTTTCATCTCCGGCCGCGTGAAACATGCCCGATCGCCCCATACATGCAGCTTGACCCCAAAGCCCATGTGTAATCCCCCAATTGCGCTAACTAGACGAGATGCGTTCATGTGCAACGCATCTCGTTTTTCTTTTATCGACTAGTTCTAGCTCATTGTTTCGACCCACGTCCAGCGTGTATCTACCAAATAGGTAGGAAATCGACAATCGCAAGGACGACAAGCGACCGTACAGTTCGCGGCGGGAGCTTGAATCGAAGCGACAACTCGCACATCGGAGAACTAAAGCGAACGTTGTAATCGCCCTGTACAGCATCTGAGCTGTTGCTCATCCTCGTCACCCAAAGCGTAATAGGGCCGAGTGCTTGTCATGCGCGCTTCCTGGAACGGCTACAAGCGGTTCAATGAACTAGATCTAGAATATTAAATTCTCAGCGCGCATAAATGACGGGTTATCCCAGTTCAGGCCGCTGTTTTCGTTATATAAATCGAGGTTATCCAAAACCACGAATTCGTCGCCGAATTCTTCCGGCCGTATCGTCGAAAGCGCCCCAACTTCGTCGAGCGCGCGGAAACCCTGACGAGGTACCTGCACCGTAAAGAGTTGAAGACGGTGTGCGATGCCGCCGACTTTGTCGGCATGAGATAAAGCTTGCAGCGCATCTTTCGCTGCTTGTTCTCTGGGAATGATGATCGCGCGCTGCGTATTTTCGATCAGTCGATAATCGGTTTCTATCTGTTCAAAAGGCAGGCTATCGATCTGCGCGTTACTCAACGACGATAGAATGGCGTGCTTGTCCAATCCCATTGCGCCTTGTTGCCAGTACAGCATTTCAAAGTAGCGCTGCATGATCGCGGGCGACAACGGATCGGCGCCTGGGTTGTTGCGCAATATTTCACCCATCACCTGAGCAAATGCCTTGAGTTCCGGTGGCGGTGCCCAGTCTTCGTTTGCTGTGCCAAACACCAGCACTTCGCTGTCCGAGCATGCGCGTGTTCCTTCGCGGTTACACCGCCCTGCGGCCTGAGCGATGGAATCGAGCCCAGCCTCAGCCCTGAGAACACGCGGGAAATCAACGTCGACCCCGGCCTCGATCAGCGACGTGGCAATCACTCGGCAGGGCTTGCCGCTTCGAAGGCGTGTGCGGATATCATCAAGCACGGCACTCCGATGAATCGCGTACATCACGGTTGTCAGGTGACGGGCGCCTGGCTGATCAGCAATGGCGTCGAATAGGAAACGCGCGTGACGCCGGTTGTTGACGATGCACAACACCTGCTCGTTATGCGCGAGTTGATCGACGACTTCTGTGTCGGTTAAAGGCCCGACATGACGCACTTGCACGCGCTTGAATGACTCAAAAAGCGTGCCGGGTGAGGGCGCTAGTTCTCGCACATCACAAAGCGCTTCTGGCAGGGCTTCGCCGTGCGAATCGGACAATGCGGGCTGGGTTGCTGTGCAGTAAACCACGCTGGTTCGATAATTCAGGCGTAGCTCGTCGAGCGCCGCCAGACTGGGACGTAGTAATCCGAGCGGTAGCGTCTGTGCTTCGTCCAGCACCACAACGCTATTCGCAATGTTGTGCAGCTTGCGGCAGCGCGATGTCTTAGCAGCAAACAAGCTCTCAAAGAACTGCACTGCAGTGGTCACGACGACTGGCGCGTCCCAGTTTTGGCTATCGCGTTTGAGTTTGTCTTCTGTTTTTGTGCCTCCGCGCCTGAGCGAATCCACGGCTTGCGAATCAAATGAGCCATGGTGTTCGAGCACGGCCTCGGGTCCGTAAGCTCCGAGCGCCTGACGAAAGACCGCTGCGTTCTGCTCGACGATGCTGGTAAACGGAATGACGTAGATCACCCGATCCATACCGTGCGTCGATGCATGATCCAAAGCGAAAGCCAACGAGGTCAGCGTTTTGCCACCGCCGGTGGGTACCGTGAGGCTGAAGTGGCCGGGCTGTTGCGGTGCTTGACCGCGCACATGAGAAAGTATCTGCCGGCGTTGCTCATTCACTGAGCCTGTGCCCGTCAATTTGTTCAGGTATCTGTCCAACTCATCGCGAAGCGAAACCAGCGACGGCCGACCGCCGCGGTCCACCGGCTTGTCTTCAGTTGTAGCGTAGAACTGCTCGGTTTCAATGAAATCGGCGTCGACCAACGATGAAAAAAGCATGCGACAGAAGAAGGCGTACTGGAAAGATGCGCGCTCGCGAACCAGCGTTAACGGGGGAGCTCCCAGCTCGGTCAGCGAGATCTCCTGTAACCATGCAGGATTCAGCGGCTCAATATCGGCCGCCAGTCGATCAATCAGCGCACGCCGGGCGCCCGGCGTGCGGCCATTGGCTAGGCCGGCGTGATGACCAGCGATGGCATAAGCCATCAACGTACCAAGATTTTTGCCGTAGCGCCGCTGTGCCTCGACTGCACCAGCCGTTGAGTGATCAACGGTTTGCTTACTTCCGTTGAGTCTGGCCTGAAATGCATCGCTGTATTTACCTAGATCATGTAATAGCCCCAGTACTTCCGCGAAGGCTCCGCAGCCAAACCTATCGGCACGCCGTGTAGCCAGTCCTGCGACGCGATAAGCGTGATCGGAAAGCTTCTGCCAATTACTCTTATCGTCTGACTTAGTGGAATGAGCGTAGTGCATGCGCGTAGTCCTTGATCGCTGTAGTAGACCAAGTTATTAGCCGTCGCTAGGCCCCGTGGGGCCGCGAGCCATTCTTTGTTCACCAGTGAGTGTGACATTTTGCCAGTGGGGCTACGCGCACAGGCGCGATCATCTGATTTGGCCGCCGACTGGTGATGGGCCGTGAAAATCGCGTCTAGGACGCTGCCGCGACGTTACGCGCCAAAGATATAGTCGACCGGATAGCAATCCAGAACGTGGAGCGGGCTGCCGCAAGCGTCGAGCCGTGTCGGACACTCTCAAATGATTTGCTCACCCCTATGCTTGGGTGTCTAACCGAATTGGTAGTGTGACGACGCAATGGCGTTATGCATCGCCCATACCTTCGCCCACTGAAAGAAGGGTCGGGGCGAGCCGAAGGATTGAGTGTCGCGCTTGGTTGATACAAGCGGTAGCTGTGAACACGACAGGCCGGCGGTCAGGCGCAGCGGTAGCGGCCGGAAGAGGGCGTGCTTTTCAGTGCGGTGTCAGCGGCCTATCGCGTGATAGCGGATAGACCGCTTCGGGCAACAAGTCGAGGGTCAGCCCATCTTGGCCAGTTCCTGGCCTGTCTTGATGGCTTCTTCCCGCGTCTTGGGGGTATTGTCGGGGCGCTTGGGGGCTTGTTCGTTGTCGAAACGGACTTCGACTTCCCAGCCGGCTTCGACTTCGCGGCCCATGATTTCGTAGCCGCGGGTGTCGTCGCGTTCGAGCGTCTGCCAGTCGGTGAGGTTCGTGGACATAGATCATCGTGTGTTTGCGAAACGGACCGCGATGGTAAGGGCACGCTGCCACTAGCCCCAATCCGTAGCGGTACGGTGATTGCGTCTGGGCTGGGACAGGGAATGGACAGCACGCGCGACGTGTCGATTGTGCTGCCGGGGGTGCAGCTACCGGGCTGCCACGTGTGCCCGACCGGCCCGCGGCCCTCGAGGGGTACGCGGGCCTGATCCGGTGGATGCTCGGCTCGATCTAGAAAACCTCGAACAGACCGGCGGCGCCGATGCCGCCGCCGACGCACATCGTTACCACGACATACTTGGCCCCGCGGCGCTTGCCTTCGATCAGCGCATGGCCGGTCATGCGTGCGCCGGACATGCCGTAGGGGTGGCCGATGGCGATCGATCCGCCGTCGACGTTGTACAGGTCCGGGTCGATGCCCAGCTCATCGCGGCAGTACAGACACTGGCTGGCGAAGGCTTCGTTGAGCTCCCAGAGGCCGATGTCGTCGATCTTCAGATTGAAGCGTTTGAGCAGTTTCGGCACGGCAAAGACCGGGCCGATACCCATTTCGTCCGGGTCGCAGCCGGCCACCGCCATGCCGAGATAGGCGCCCAGTGGTTGCAGTCCGCGGCGCTGGGCTTCGCCGTATTCCATGAGCACGCTCGCCGATGCGCCGTCGGACAGCTGCGAGGCGTTGCCGGCGGTGATAAACCGGCCTTCGGCGACTTCCTGGCCGTTCTTGAACACGGGCTTGAGCTGCTGAAGGCCTTCCAGCGTGGTGCTGGGGCGGTTGCCTTCGTCCTTGTCGAGCGTGACTTCGACATCGCTGATATCGCCGGTCTGCTTGTCCTGGACTTTCTTGACCGTGGTCAGCGGCACGATCTCGTCGTCGAAACGGCCGGCCTCCTGAGCGGCGGCGGTACGCATCTGCGATTGGTAGGCGTATTCGTCCTGGGCGTCACGGGAAATATTGTAGCGATCGGCGACGATCTCGGCCGTTTCAAGCATCGACATATAAATGTCCGGCTGATTCTCGACCAGCCACGGGTCGCGGGCACGGAAGGTGTTCTGGTGCTCGTTCTGGACCAGCGAGATGGACTCGAGCCCGCCGCCGACGACCACCTCCATGCGATCGGTGACGATCTGCTTGGCGGCGGTGGCGATGCCCATCAGCCCGGAGGCGCACTGGCGATCGATGGTCATGCCGGGCACGGATGTGGGCAGGCCGGCCCGCAGGGCGCACTGGCGTGCCACGTTCTGGCCCGTCGAGCCCTGCTGCAGGGCCGCGCCCATGATCACATCATCGACCTGGGCGCCTTCGAGCTGTGCGCGTTTGACGGCTTCGGCAATGGCATGGCCGCCCAGGGCCTGTGCCTGAGTGTCGTTGAAGGCGCCGCGATAGGCCTTGCCGATCGGCGTGCGGGCGGTGGATACGATGACGGCTTGACGCATGGGAACTCCTCGAAGACCGCGCGAACATGGCACGAGCCGGCGAGCGGACGAGGCCCTGCCGAACGTCGGTGACATACGCGGTATGTTTTTTGGAATGTTCTTTCGAAAACGGACTCGACCGCAGTATGTGAATCGCGGTACGGCCCGTCAACAACACGGCAGGCGACAGGTCGAGCCTGGCAGGCGTACGCGTCCAGCCGTGGTGGCCATACAGTGGTGCGCGTGCAAAACGCAATTCCATTAACCCGCGTTATTTGCTAGCTTCAACCGTCTTGTACGGTGCCGGCTTGGGCACCGGCTGTTCCATTGGTCAATAAGAAGGACACCTCATGTCGCTGGTCGAGGAGCTCGGGACACGGATGCGTCTGCCTGTCATTGGCGCGCCGCTGTTCATCCTGTCGAACCCGGATCTGGTGATCGCCCAGTGCCGGGCGGGCATCATCGGGGCGTTTCCGGCGCTGAACGCACGGCCGGCCGATCAGCTGCCGGTCTGGCTCGAGCGAATTACCGAGACGCTGGCTGCCGACCGCGAGGCCGACCCGAACGCGAAGATCGCGCCGTTTGCAGTCAACCAGATCGTGCATGGCTCGAACGATCGCTTGGAACAGGATCTGAAAGTCTGTGCCGATTATAAGGTCCCGATCATCATCACCAGCCTGCGACCGCCGCACCCGGCGATCGAGGTGGCCCGCGATTACGGCGGCAAGGTGTTTCACGACGTGATCAGCGTCCGTCATGCAGAAAAGGCCATCGAGGCCGGCGTCGATGGCCTGATCGTGGTCTGCGCGGGCGCTGGCGGGCATGCGGGCACGCTCAGCCCGTTCGCGCTGGTCTCCGAGATTCGTCGTTTCTGGGACGGCCCGTTGGTACTGTCGGGTGCAATCACGCGCGGCGAACATATTCTGGCCGCTCAGGCCATGGGCGCGGACTTCGCCTATATGGGCACGCGCTTCGTCGCCAGCAACGAATCCAATGCCGCGCCTGCCTACAAGGAGATGGTGACGACCTCCAGCGCAAAGGACATCGTCTATTCCAACCTGTTCACGGGCGTGCACGGCAACTATCTGCGCGGCTCGATCGAGAACGTCGGCCTGGACCCGGACGACCTGCCCGAGTCGGGCAAGGATGCCATGACCTTCGGCACCGACCGCGAGGAGAAGAAAAAGGCATGGAAGGATATCTGGGGCGCCGGGCAGGGCGTAGGCAATATCGACTCGATCCGCCCGGCCGCCGAGATCATCGACCAGTTGGATGCGGAATACCGGGCTGCGATGGCTCGGCTGCCCCGCTGAACCTGCGCTCGGGCCACTGTGTGGCAACCGGTCCGTAGCAGTACCCATATACCCTCGGGCGGTCCGGCACGTTTAATCTGGCCGCGGCAACGCCGGCTGATTGGCCTGTCGATGCGGACTACTCGTGCTGCCTCGAAAGGTGCCGACAGCTAGGCAATGCCGTTGATCACTTGCCAATACGGAGCCTGTCATGGCCGCACAAGCAATGCTCAAGACCCACCCGAGCCCGCTGGCGTTCGACGACGAGCTGGCGGCTTGCATTGCCGCCTGTTTCGACTGTGCCCAGCACTGCAGCACCTGTGCCGATGCCTGTTTGTCTGAAGAGGCGGTTGCCGAACTGCGGGGCTGTATTCGCACCGATCTGGACTGTGCCGACATCTGTACCGCGACCGCACGCGTGCTGTCGCGTCAGACCGCGTTCAACGACTCGCCTGCGGCCACCCAGGTCAAGGCCTGTCGCGATGCTTGCCAGAAGTGTGCCCAACACTGCGAGCAGCATGGCTCGCAGCATGCCCACTGTGCGCAATGTGCGAAGGCATGCAACGAGTGTGCTGCCGCCTGCGATCGCCTACTTGGGTTGATCGACTGAATACCTCGGTCGAATCCAGGTTGTATTAAAGCCCCTGGCATCGGCCAGGGGCTTTTTTAGTGTCTGGCTTCAGCGCGTTCTGCGCCGCTCAGCCTTTGCGCTTGAGAAACTTGTTCATGATGGCGCGGACCTCATCCGAGAACAGTCGTTCGCCGAAGCGCTCGGCCTCGCGATCGATCTGGCCGGACAGATCGTCCGAGCCCATGCCGGTCCGCATGAGTTGTTTGGTATAGCGCATCGACGTGGGCGACTTGGCACAGAGCTTCTCGGCCAGTGTCATGGCCTGTTCTGCCAGCGTATCGGTAGGCACGCAATAGGCGATCAGGCCCATGCGCAAGGCTTCCTCTGCAGTCAGCGCATCACCGGCGAGAAGCAGACGCGCCGCGTTCTGGCGGCCGATGATCGCCGGCAGCAGCAGGCTCGAACCGGCCTCCGGCACCAATGCCAGGTCGATGAACGCAGTGAAAAAGCGGGCGTTGTCGGCTGCGATCACCAGATCGGCGTGCAGCAGCATGGTTGTGCCGATACCGGTCGCCTGACCCTGGACGGCGATCACGATCGGTTTGTCCAGTGCCATCAGCGAGCGGATGAACGTCAGCGCCGGGCCGGCGCTGCCGGCTTCGCGTGTTTCCTCCGTCGCACCTGCGAAATCGGCAATATCATTGCCAGCGCAGAACATATCGCCTTCTGCATCGATCAGCAGGGCATGGATCTCATCGTCCGAGCCGGCGTGTTCTGCCGCCCGGGTGAGATCCTCGTACATCACCCGGGTCAGGGCGTTGCGCTTGTCCGCGCGGTCGAGGGTGACATGCAGCAGGGACTGCTCGACTTGGACGCGGACGTGGCCGCTTTGCATTTCAAGCGCACTCATGCGAACTCCGTTTGCGGTCGATCCGGCCGGGCCAAACCCGGCCGGGTTGAATGCGACAGCTTACAGAATATAGAGCGTCAGGCCTTCGATCAGACAGGCGGGTTTGTCCTGACCCTCGATCTCGATGGTGATTTCGTTACAGACCATGTAACGGCCTTCGCCACGCGGCTCGATGGACTTGAGCGTAATGCGTGCGCGTACCCGCGAGCCCACCAGCACCGGCGCCATGAAGCGCACCTTGTTGAGTCCGTAGTTGACCCGCGTGGTCACGCCCTCAACCTTGAATACGTCGGCCTTGAGCGGTGGCAACAGCGACAGGGTGAGAAAGCCGTGTGCCACCGGTCCGCCGAAGGGCGATTCGGCCTTGGCGCGTTCGACGTCCACGTGGATCCACTGGTGATCTTCGGTCGCGTCGGCGAACATATTGACGCGATCCTGGTCGATCTCCATCCAGCTGCTGGTGCCCAGCTCCTGACCGACGAGTTTGCTCAGGGCGTCGATGTTTTCGATGGTGCGCATGGTTGGTCCTTGATCTGATAGGGCGCTGTGTCGCGTTGAGCGGGTCCAGCGCGAAAACGAGTGCGTCGGCGATGAGGCCGCGCGGTAAAAGATGAAATCCTGGCCCGGTAAGCCGATGAATGCCAGCGGCGAGCGTTGGTTTACTGATGGACTTCGACGGTCGGCTCGATGCCTTGTGCGCCGGTCACCTCGAGCCAGGCTTCGAAGCCTTCCTGAAAGGCAACGACGCCAGCCTCTGGCAGGGCGATCTCGATCGCTTCGAGAATCTCTTCCTTGCTCAATCCCAGATCCAGTGCGACTTTTATATGAGCCTGAATATGCGCTTTTCGTGCGCGCATGACGGTTAGGCTCAGGATGAACAGGAGCTCCTTGGTCTTGGCATCGAGCGTCCGCGGTTTCAGATAGGCTGCATTGACCAAACCGTTGGCCGCTTGCAACACGTCGTAGTCCTGCGCGGCCATGACCTTATGGTACTGCAACACGTAGCCACGCTTGCGTGCCATGTCGTCGATATACGCCTGTTTTTCTTCCTGTGTCGCCATCTGTTCCTGCCTGTGTTGAATAGGCGGTGCGGTACCGCCAGGGGAGAGTGGTGAGCGGCTCTAGTCACCGCGAGTTTCAAGATATTCGTAGATTGCGGTATGGCTCTTGGGGCCGAAGCCGGCGTCCACCGCGTCCTTCCACAACGAAGCCACGGTGGTTCCGATCGGGGTGTCCAGGCCAAGCTCGGCGGCGGTATCGAGCGCGATACGTGCGTCCTTATCCATGAGACTGATCGCAAAACCGTCATCGAAACGGCGATTGAGAATATAGCGGGGAAACTTCAATTCCGTGGACACACTGCGGCCACTACTTGCATTGATGACCTCAATCAGCTTCTCGGGCGCGAGCCCGGCCGCGGCGCCCATCTGAACGGCCTCGCATGCGCTGGCCAGGGTCGTCGCTGCAACGAGATTGTTGATGGCCTTGGCCAGGTGGCCGGCGCCGCTGGGGCCGACATGAATGATCTCGGAGCCAAAGGTACGCAGCACCGGCGTGCAGCGGTCGAACACGTCCGGCGCGCCGCCGCAGATCATGGTCAGCGTACCTTGTGCAGCACGGATGGTGCCGCCCGATACCGGCGCATCGAGCATGTGGATCCGCCGTTCGGCTAGGCGGTGTGCGATTTCACGCGTAGAAGCCGGGCGCGAGCTGGACATGTCGATGATCACCGTATCGGCAGCCATGGCGTCAGCGAGTCCGTCATCCCCGAAAATCACCTGTTCGACTACGTCGGAGTTCGGCAAGGACAGGATCGCTACGTCGACGCGCTCGCCCAACTCGGCCACCGTGTCAGAGAAGTGCGCCCGGCTGTCTGCGAACTGCGCTCGGGCCTGTGCACTGACATCGAATATCGTGATGTCGTAGTCGCTGGCCAGTAGATGTCGGCATAGCGAAGCGCCGATATTGCCAAGGCCGATCAACCCGATATGGTCTGTCATGATTCTTCTCAGTGTGTAGTACGTGTGGCCAAGCGGCATATAAAAAGGCTTGAGCGCGGACTGGCAATAGGCCAAAGGTATAAGTACACCGTATACGGTGTATGGTTGACAAACACTACCATGCGGGTATTGTCAATGCCCAACAGACAAAAATCGGCCGCGTGGCAAACAGACCCCGCGAGCGGCACAGATCGCCGCTTTGACGGCGCCGGTGCAAATAATTAGGAGGAGAGGATGGGTAACGATCATCCCGCGTCGGCGATCATCGATTCCGATGTGCACCCTTGGATCAATGGTGATATCGAAGGGTTGATGCCCTATCTGGGGCGCGCATGGCAGAAGCGCTTCGAAGGCAAGCGGTCGACGTTGCCGGACCACCCACTGCGCCCGCCGTTGGCTGGCGCGACGTCGATTCGTCGTGACGCCACGCCGCCCGGCGGCGGCGCCGGCGGCTCGGACCCCGTGTTCATGCAGACCGAGCATCTGGATCCGAATAATATCGAATATGCGGTCATGTCTTCGATTCAGGCTGGAAAGCTGGTCGCGCTACCCAACAGCGGTGAAGCGGTCGTCTTGGCGCGCGCCTTCAACGATTATTTTCGCGACCGGTGGCTGCCGGTCGACTCTCGGTATCGTCTGGCCATGTGCGTTGCGCCCCACGAACCGTTGGCCGCGGCCGAGGAAATTCGGCGGATCGGTCACGAAGAAGGTGTGGTCGCGGTATTCATGCCATTGCTCAATATTTTGATGGGCAACAGTCACTACTATCCGATCTACGAAGCCGCCGAAGAACTGGGTCTGCCGATCCTGATTCATCCGACCGGCACCGAGGGCGGGTTTCAATCCAGCCTGCATTTCGCCGGTGGCTTTCCCACGACCTATATCGAGCGTCACACGATCTTTCCCGAGATCGCGATGGGCAGCATCGCTAGCCTGCTATTCGAAGGGGTCTTCGTTCGTTTCCCGAAGCTCAAGGTGCTTGCCGCCGAGTTCGGTTACAGCTGGGTGCCACATTTGCTGTGGCGGGTCGATCAGAACTGGCGCGAGTTCCGGCGCGAAGTGCCTTGGCTGGAAAAAGAACCCAGTCACTACATCCTCGATCAGGTTCGTTTTACCAGCCAGCCCGCCGAAGAGCCCGAGAAAGAGGAGTATCTGACGCAGATACTGGAAATGATGCACGCCGAGCGGACGCTTGTGTTCAGTACCGACTACCCGCATTGGGACACGGATTCGCCCAAGCTGGCCTATCGACGCATACCGGCGGAGATGAAGCAGCGTATCTTCTATGACAACGCTGCCGAGCTGTTCGGGCTCGGCGCGATGGCGGAGGCGTGACATGGCGGTGTCGGAACATCGCGTGGCCCATATCTCCGAAATCCCCGATGACCAAGCACTGATCACGGAAGTCCAGGGTCGGCCGGTCGGCATCTTCAAGGTCGACGGAGAATTGTTTGCAGTACGCAATCGATGCCCACATCGCGGTGCGCCCCTGGCACGCGGAACGGTAGAAGGCACGATGCTGCCCACCTGCAAGGCGGGGGAGCTGAAGTACGGCATGGACAAGCAGGTGCTCAAATGCCCCTGGCATGGCTGGGAATTCGATCTGCGGACGGGCGAATGCCTTTTCGGCGTAAGCGACCGACGCGCGACGACCTACAACGTTCGGGTCGAGAACGACTACGTCTATCTGCAGATGTAGACGGTAGCAGCCCGATGCCGGCACGGCCGGCGGGTGTTTGTGTCAAAAGGGAAGTTCGCATAATGGAGCACATGCAGATGTTCATCGGTGGCGAGTGGGTCGACGCCGCCGATGGGCAAACGATGGAGAGCATCGATCCGGCAACGCGCGAACCACTGACGGTGGTCCCCAGCGCCGGCGCAGATGACGTCGACCGCGCGGTAAATGCCGCACGTGCGGCGTACGAATCCGAGCAATGGCAGGATATGCTGCCGAGCCAGCGCGGACGATTGCTCAACCGCTTGGCTGCCGATATCCGGGCCAATGCCGATGAACTGGCGCGCTGGGAAACACTCGACGCCGGCAAGCCGTTGGCCCAGTCGCGTGCCGACGTCGAAGTGGCCGCACGCTATTGTGAATACTATGCCGGCGTCGCGGACAAGCTGCTCGGTGAAACCATCCCGGTCCGCCCCGATCTGCTGGACTACACGCTGCGGGAACCGCTCGGGGTCACCGCGCATATCGTGCCTTGGAACTACCCGCTACAGATCGCGGTTCGCGGGCTGGCTCCAGCGTTGGCGGCGGGCAACGCGGTCGTGCTCAAGCCGGCCGACGAAACGCCGGTGACTGCGCTGAAGATCGCCGAGCTGATCGAGCGATCCGAATGGCCGAGCGGCCTGGTCAATATTGTGACCGGCACCGGTCCGCGGGTCGGTGCGTCACTCGCGGCACACCCAGGCATCAACCATGTCACGTTCACCGGCTCGGTACCGACCGGTATTGCCGTTATGCGAGCGGCGGCCGGCAACGTCACGCCGGTTACGCTCGAACTGGGCGGTAAGTCACCGAATATCGTGTTCGCCGACGCCGACCTGGACGAGGCAGCGGACTGGGTCGTCAAATCCATCATTCAGAACGCGGGCCAGACCTGTTCGGCCGGATCCCGGTTGATCGTGGAACGCGCGATCCACGAAACGTTCGTCGAACGAGTCGTTGAGCGCATGAAAGCCCTCACGCTCGGAGCGGGTATCGACGAACCCGATATAGGCCCGATCATCTCTCAGAAGCAGCTCAATACCATCGAGTCCTACATGGAACTCGCATGCGGAGAGGGGGTGACTATTCGTACCGGCGGCAGGCGGGCCACCTCGCCACCGCTGGATCGCGGCTTTTTCTTCGAGCCCACGGTGATCGACGGCCTTAGTGCGGATCATCGTCTGGCCCGCGAAGAGATTTTCGGGCCGGTTTTGTCGGTAATCGAATTCGACGACGCCCGGCAAGCCATCGAGATTGCAAACGATACCGACTACGGCCTGATCACCGGTGTGTGGACGACCAACGTGCACAAAGCCCTCTGGCTGGCCGGCCAGATTCGCTGCGGCCAGGTGTATGTGAACAACTACGGCGCCGGCGGCGGAGTCGAACTGCCGTTCGGCGGTTATGGGAAGAGCGGTTTCGGACGCGAAAAAGGGTTGGAGGCCCTGCGCGGTTATACACAACTGAAAAACGTGGCCGTTCGGATCAAGCCAAATGCACGATAACCGGCCTTTCAACGGCTCGTTCGAAGCCGTGGGTCAATTGCGAGTATCTGGAGGAAGACAATGTTCAAACGAGTGCTGGCAGCGCTGGCTGCCGTCGGGGTCGTCGTCTGCGTGGCGTTGCCGACCACGGCTGCTGCGATAACGCTGAAGCTGGCTCATCAATGGCCTCAGAATGAGGATGACTACGTCATTGCCACGGCGCAGAAGTTCGCCGACGAGGTTGAAAAGCGCAGTGGAGGGGATATTAAGATCCGCTTTTTTCCGGCGCAGTCGCTGGTCAAGGCCAAGGATACCCATGTCGCACTGAAAAGTGGCGCCGTTGATCTGGCCATTTACCCGTATATCTATGCGGCAGGCGCTATTCCGCAGATGAATCTGATTCTGCTGCCAGGCTTGTGGGAAAGCCACGATGATGTCTATCGGTTCCACAACAGCCAGGCCTGGAAGGAGCTTGAGGCCAAGGCCGAGAATTATGGTTTCAAGACGTTGGCCTGGATCCAGATCGGCGGCGGATTTGCCTCGGGACCCAAGGCGATCGTGGCGCCGGAGGATGTCAAGGGCATGAAGCTGCGAGCGGCCGGCAAGTTCATGGAATACGCGCTGCAGCAGGCCGGTGCAAGCACGGTATCGATGCCGTCATCGGACACCTACGGCGCCATGCAGCGCAGTCTGCTGGGCGGGGTGCTCACGTCGTCGAGTTCGCTCGGAGCCTATCGGATGTACGAGGTATCCAAGTATTACGTCTCGCCGGAGGACTACGGCGTCTACTACACGATCGAGCCGATTGCGATCAGCATGCGCACATGGGAACGCTTGTCGCCCGAACAGCAGAAGATCATGGTCGAGGCGGGCAAAAGCGTGGAGCCGATGGCCCTCAAGGGTGCCAAGGCCGAGGATGCACGCGTTGCAAAGTTGTTCGCCGACAACGGCGTGGATGTGCAGAAGCTGACCGAAGCGGAGTGGAAACAGTGGCGTGATCTGTTCCAGAAGACTGCCTTTCCGCAGTTCGAGGAACAGGTGCCGGGCGGCAAGGCCTTGCTCCAAAAGGCCGTCAACGCCGCTCCGTAGATCTCCGATCACCCGTTTTCATGCCACTGGGGCAGGGCGGTTGCAGCCGCCTTGCCCCACGGCCGGAGAGTTACATGTCCGTACCCCGGAAGCGACCGGTGTTTGATCAGCTAATCACTGTCAGCGGCATCGTCGTTGGTCTGGCTGCATTGTTCATCGGCCTGTCGGTCTCCTACGATGTTCTCGCGCGCCAGCTGTTCGGTTCGACGACCTCCTGGGTCGTGGATGTGAACACCTATCTGGTCGCGTTCATCACCTTCATCGGCGCCGGTTACGGGCTGCGTGAACAAGCGCATGTGCGGGTTGATTTGATCACGCGACGTCTGCCGCTCCGACTGCGCTGGCTCCTGCAGTTGTTATCGGACCTGATCGTCATCGGAGTGACATCCTTGTTGTTCTGGCTCGGTGCACTGTATTGCCACGACGCGTGGACGAGCGGAGAGCAGTCGTTCGGGCTGTTCGCGGTGCCACTTTGGATTCCCTATGCCGCACTGCCCATAGGGATGGCGATATTGCTGGTTGTTCAACTGCTGCAATCATTCGATACCGTCAGGCGCGGGCCGATGCCGGCACACGAGGAAGCGGAGTCGCTGCTGGACGGACGTACCGATGCCGGTTGAAATTTGGCTCGGTCTGGCAATGTTCGGTGCACTGCTGGCGCTGATCTTGGTCGGCGTACCCGTGGCATTCTCGCTGTTTACGGTCGCCCTCGGGTCACTACTCATCGTGCAGGGTGGATGGTTTTCTTTGGGTCTGGTGGCGGCGACGGTCAACAGCAGTGTGATGGAGTTCACGCTTACCGCCGTGCCATTGTTCATTCTGATGGGGGCCGTGATATCGGCTTCCGGCATGGGAGCACGGCTCTACAACGCCCTGGCCGTACTGATGCACGGCATACCCGGTGCGTTGCTTGTGGCGACAACGCTGGCATCCACCATCATGGCTGCGGTATCCGGCTCGAGCGTAGCTACCGCGGGCGCGATTGGCAGTCTGTCGGTCAAGGAAATGCGTCGGCTGGGCTATCGGGACGACGACTCCTGCGGTGCGGTCGCCGCCGGCGGCACGCTCGGGATTCTGATCCCGCCCAGTATTCCGATGATCATCTACGGCATTATTGCCGAACAGTCGATCCGTTCTTTGTTCATCGCCGCGGTCGTACCCGGGTTGATGATGGCCGGCGCGTTTATCGGTTACCAGGCATGGCTGGCGCGTCGGCGTGGCGAGCTGCGGGTGCCGGAGGGTATACGTGAGGGTCGGATCACGCCGGCCAAACGTGTCTGGGCGTTGCTCGAACTGATTCCCATGGCGGTGTTGATCTGGGTGATTCTGGGGTCGATCTACATGGGCATCGCCACGCCCACGGAAGCGGCGGCCCTGGGCGCGATCACGAGCCTGCTGCTGTCCGGCGTGATCTATCGAGAACTGAATGGCCGCGTGCTGCTCAATATATTCATGGAAACCGCACGCAGCAGCGTGATGGTACTTCTGATCGTCGTCGCGGCCATGCTGTTCGGGTATGTTGCGACCACGACCGCCGTCGCGCCTGTCATTTCTTCCACTGTGGCCAATCTGCAGATCGCGCCATGGATGATCCTGGTTGCGATCATGCTCTTCCTGCTGTTTCTCGGTTGTTTTCTGGAAACGCTGTCGATCATCGTCATAACTACACCCATACTGGTGCCGATCATTCAGGGTTTCGGATGGGATTTGGTCTGGTTCGGCGTGCTGATGATCATCAATATGGAGATGGCCTTGATCACGCCGCCGGTAGGCCTGAATTTGTTCATCGTCCAGGGCGTGGTCCGGGATGTATCGCTCGAGCGAATCATGCTCGGCGCGGCGCCTTATGTGGGCATCATGGCCATCGTGCTGACTCTGGTCGCCGTGTTCCCGGGTTTGACGCTCTGGCTGAACTGAACGTCTGAAACGCGACCAAAAAAAGGCCGCCCGATGAGGGCGGCCTTATCAGAGGCTCGAACGTCGAAAGACCGGCTAGCCGACCTTGTTCTCGAGTTCGGGGATGATCTGGAACAGATCCCCGACGAGTCCGATATCGGCGACCTCGAAGATCGGGGCCTCTTCGTCCTTGTTGATCGCCACGATGGTGCCGGCGTCCTTGATGCCGGCCAGATGCTGGATCGCACCCGAGATACCGAAGCACATGTACAGCTCCGGGGCGATGATCTTGCCGGTCTGGCCGACCTGCATGTCATTGGGCACAAAGCCGGCGTCGACGGCAGCCCGCGAGGCCCCCACGCCGGCGCCGATCTTG